>JAUPTY010000005.1 GCA_030917845.1 Actinomycetota bacterium
CCGTTCTCGATCGCCGGCCCGATCGTCACCTTGGTCCCGGGGTAGAGCTCCTGGACCGCGGTCGCCATCACATGTGCCGCGTCATGGCGGATCACTTCCAGGCCTTCCGGGTCGCGGCTGGTAATTATCGAGATCTCCTCGCCATCAGCCAAGGGCCCGCTCAGGTCACGGACCTCTTCCCCGACCTTCAGGGCAAGAGCAGCCCGGGCCAGCCCTTCGCCGATCGAAAGAGCCGCATCGGCACCGGTAGCCCCGGATTCAAGTTCGAGAGGGGTGCCATCGGGCAGCGAAACGGTGATGTTCGGGGAGTCTCCGGGCATCGTTCAATCGTATTCGGATCAGCCGAGCAACTCGTTCACCCGGGCGGCGAGCACTTCGTGGCCGCGGCGCGAGGACCGGCTGACGGTCAGGTTGAACCAGGCGTGGAGCATCGGCATCCAGTCGACCGTGACCGGAACGCCGGCTTCAGCCAGCCGCTGCGCATACGCCTCGCCCTCGTCCCGAAGGGGGTCGGCGATTGCGAGGGACACGAGGGCCGGGGCGAGCCCGGAAAGGTCCTCGGCGTAGAGCGGTGAAAGTCGCGGGTTCCGCTCCTCGCCTTCCGGCACGAAGCATTCCTCGAACCAGTCCATCCGGGCCCGGGTCAGGTAGTAGCCGAAAGCGAAGGTGTCCCTGGACGCCATGGTTCCGGCGCAGTCGGTCACCGGATAGATCAGGATCTGGCAGGCAGGCTGTGGCTCCCCGCCGCTTTCAGGTCGAGGCAGAGGACGGTCGCCATCTGTCCACCGGCGCTGTCACCGCTGACTCCCACCCGTGCCGGGTCAGCCCCGAAGCGAGCCGGGTCCTCCATCACTGAACGCCATGCGAGAAGCGCATCATCGGCCTGGGCGGGAAAGGGATCTTCAGGGGCGAGCCGATACTCGACCGAGAGCACCCGGACGCCGGCTTCCCGGGCGAGCCAGGCGCAGGCCCTCTGGTGGGAATCGATCGAACCCTGGACCCAGCCTCCGCCGTGGAAGTGAACGAGCATCGGGCCGGCGAGCGGATTCGCCTCCGGTGTGAAGAGCCGAGCGCCCAGGCTGCGCCCCTCCCCCTCCAGCTTCCAGTCCTGAGCCTTGACACCGGCCACCGGAAGGCTGACCGCACCGGCCAGAAATTCGGTTTCCTTGCGAACCTCGGTCGGATCGTAGGAAGTCCGCCGGTTCTCGGCTGGAGCGGTGATCCTGGCCATCGCCCAGGAATCCGGGCAAAGACCGGCCGCTTCGGGGGGCGGATCGCCGAAGATCCTCCGCATGAGCCCGTCGGGCATGGCGAACAGCGTCCGCGCAACCGAGCCGAGAGCACCTGACGCAAGCTTCAATCCGGGATTCGCATTCACGGGCGCATCGTATTGGCCGCAACCCGGGCTTCACTGGACGGTTACCTGAGATGATGAAATCAATGATTGGGAGAAAGAGCGCGTTGTGGCTTGCCGCCACAGCGATCAGTGTCCTGACCTTCGCGACCGTCCAGTCGGCGAACGGTGCCACCCGCGAGCGCCCCTGCAACGGCTCGGTCGAGTTGTGCAGCCGCACCCTCGATCAGGTGGTCCTGCCCGGCACGCATAACTCGATGTCAAATGAGGAGTACGGCTGGGCCCTGGCCAACCAGCACTATTCGATCCCCACCCAGCTCTCGATGGGTGTGCGGGCCTTCCTGATCGACACGCACTACGGCAAGCTCGATGGCGACGGAGTCACGGTCGCGAAGGTTCCTTCCGCGAACCGCAACGACCCCGGCGTGAAGATGTACCTCTGCCATGAGTTCTGTCAGCTGGGTTCATCGGAGCTGATACCCGAACTGGCGAAGATTTCGAGCTTTCTGGCCGCCAATCCCCGCGAGGTCCTGACCTTCGTCGTTCAGGATGCGCTCGTGCCGGCGGACCTCGCCCAGGCCGTCACCGACAGTGGTCTGATCGACTACGTGTACGAAGGGTCGACCACCCAGTACCCGACGCTGAAGGAAATGATCAGCAGCAACCAGCGTGTGGTCATGCTTTCTGAAGGCAACACGGGGGATGTGCCCTGGTATCACGACGGTTATTCCAGCTCCCTGCAGGAGACCCCTTACAACTTCCTCGAAGACGAAGCCGATACACCCCTCACTCCGAGCCAGGGGATGAACCTGCTGACCCAGGCGGCCAACCTGAATTCAAGTTGCCGACCCAATCGCGGCGGTGAATCAGGGGCTCTCTTCCTGATGAACCACTGGGTCAACGGCCTTATCGGCAGCGACAAGACCGGGTCACAGAACGTTGCTCCGGATCCCGCGGTCTCATCCATCCTCAACCAGCCCGATGTGCTGGTTGCCAGGGCCAGGGTATGCGAGCAGCGTCGCGGCAAGCTGCCGAACATCGTGGCCGTGGACGGTTTCGGCGACGGTGACCTTGTTTCGGCCGTGCGGGAGCTCAACGGTGTCAAAGCCAGGCCTTTCTTCGAGATCGCCAAGCCGAAGAACTCAACCGTGAAGGCCGGCCGCAAAGCCACCTACCGGTTGAGGCTTTCCAACTTCGGTGACATGGAGTCGGCCCTGACCAGGGTCTGCGCCATCGTTCCCGGTCGTCTCGCGATCAAGCCGAAGTGCAAAACGGCTTTCGTTCCGCAGGGCCGGCCCGGCAAGGCGACCACCTCGATTTCGATCGTAACGAGGCGCAAGGGCAAGGGCTCCGGGAAGGTGACATTCAAGGTCAGCGGCGGCGGAGATGCGACCGCGACTTCGGCCAGCCTCAAAGTCAATCCGGTCAAGAAAAAGAAGAAGCCGAAACGGGCCCGGCGGTAAACATCCGTTAAAGCTAGAAACCCGGCCACAGAGCCGGGTTTCTTGTGTCTAGTGGGCACAACTGGGCTCGAACCAGTGACCTCCACCGTGTCGAGGTGGCGCTCTACCAACTGAGCTATGCGCCCGCGGACGGAGAGCCTAGCGCAGCACCGCAACTATCGGCTTGGCCGTGTGCTCTGTTGACAGATCGCCAGCGACCCGGAGAAATACAACCGAGGAGAGACCTTGAGGTTCCAGTCCAGTATCAAGACGATTCTCACCCTCCTGCTGACCACAGCGGCCGGCCTGGTCGCCCTCTCCCCGGGGAGCGCCACCGCCGCTGCGCCCCTGAAGATCGAAGTGCTTTCGAGTGAGGCAAACCGGGTCACCGGCGGCGACGCGATGATCGGCGTGACCGCTCCGAACACTTCCGCCCGAAACTCGATGATCGTCCGTCTGAACGGCAAGGTCGTGACCGGCTCACTCTCGGCAGAGCCCAGTTCTTCCCTGCGGAAAACAGGGGTAGTGACAGGTTTGAGGAACGGACGCAACTGGATCACTGCATGGACCACCGGCCAGAACGGCGGCAGCCGGCTCGCCGTCTACAACAGTTCCCTCCAGGGTCCGGTCTTCTCGGGACCCCACCAGCAGCCGTTTTACTGCACGACCGAGAGCTTCGGACTCGGTCCCGCGCAGGGAACCGACTGCTTTGCAACGACCAAGGTGAGCTGGTTCTACCGAGCGGGTGACAACTCGTTCAAAGCGCTAGCCAGTCCTACCGACCGGCCCGCGGACCTGGTTCAGACAACCACCCGCAGCGGCGAGACCGTCGACTACGTCGTGCGCCTCGAGCAGGGCGTCATCAACCGCGCCGTCTACAACTTTGCCACCCTGGCCGCCGGAGGCCAGATGGGCAACGGCTGGAACGGGCGGTTCTTCTACAACTACGGCGGCGGCTGCTCCACCGGTCACCAGCAGGGTCAGGGTGCTTCCGGAGGCCTCAACCACGATCAGCTCTCGCGCGGCTTCGTCGTCCTGGGTTCAAGTCTCAACGTCTTCAACACGACCTGCAATGACGTGCTCTCGGCCGAAACCACCTCGATGGTCAAGGAGCACGCGATCGAGGCGATGGGACGACCGGACGTCTGGACCGCGGGCATCGGTGGATCAGGAGGTTCGGTCCAGGTCCAAATGATCAGTCAGAACTATCCCGGCCTACTCGACGGCATCACCCCTGGAGCCAGTTTCCCGGACAACTCTTCTCCGGACTATCCCGACTGCCGGCTGCTTGAGAACTACTTCACCAACAACGCCAACGGCCAGGGCCTGACCAATGCTCATCGCCGGGCGATCACCGGCATGGCCGCAACCGACGGCGGCTGCAGCCAGCTCGCCAGCGGGGCCGATGTGGTCCGGGCGCAGGAAGGCTGCATTGAAGCGGTTGTGCCGGCATCGGTCATCTTCAACCCGTTGTCGAATCCGGCGGGGGTCCGCTGCACCCTCTGGGACAACATGGTCAACGTCTACGGGAAGGACCCTTCGACCGGCCACGCCCGGAGGGCCCTCGACAACACCGGTGTCCAGTACGGCCTCAAGGCGCTGCAGGAAGGTTCAATCAACATGAAGCGCTTCCTCGACCTGAACGAATTCATTGGCGGCTATGACAACAACGGCGATTTCCAGTCGGGCCGTTCGGTTGCCGACCCCGAAGCCCTGAAGACTGCCTACGAGACGGGCCGCCTCAACACGGGGGCCGGAAAATGGGCCTCGGTGCCGGTAGTCGACCGCCGCGCCTACCAGGACGAGATTGCCAGTGGCAATGTCCATCAGTACGTGAACACGTACCGACTGAGGGCACGCCTCGACAAGTACAACGGCAACCACGACAACCATGTGATGTTCCGGGCCGAAGGCACCGCCAATGAGCGGGCGATGGACGAGGCCGGAATCGACATCCTCTCCGACTGGCTCGATGCGATCGAGGCAGATGACTCGTCAGCTTCGCTTCCCGAGAAGGTCGTCGCCAATAAACCTGCCGACGCCACGGACGCCTGCTGGATTGGCGGCAGCCGGATCAACGAACCGGCAGTGATTGGCGGAACGGGATCTTGCGAGACCGCCTATGCACCCCATTTGCTGCCGATCGATCGCGCCGGCAGGCCGCTTGATTCGATCACCACCAAGTGCAACCTGAGACCGGTCAACCTGGCCGACTACGGAGCACCGACCCCGGACCAGATCACCCGGCTGGGCGCCATCTTCCCCAATGGAGTCTGTGACTGGTCACAGCCCGGACCCGCAGAGGGCAGGCTGTTGTCATCAAATGTCAACCGGTCCTTCGGTCCGGCCCAGGCCACCACCGCGACAAACCGCCGGCTGGGCCTCAAACTGAACAAATACCGGGTCAACCGGAGCCGCAAGGGAGCGACCGTAACGGTGACGGCCAATCTCGCCCCCTGTCCCGCGGTGACCTGGCAGACGGTTCGTTTCGAGCGCAGGGTCAAGCAGGGACGCAGGTGGGCCTGGAAGCCCGCCGGATCCAAAATCGTCACCGGCGGGGGCTGCCAGGCAACCGTGAAGATCGGGAAGGTCAGAAAGCAGACCAGCCTTCGCGCCAGGGCTTTCGCGATCGACGGATACAAAGCAGCCAATTCGCCGGTCCGTACGGTCGTGGTCAAGAAAGCCAAGCGCCAGCGCCGCTAGCCGCGGGACTGGCCTGCCGGGATATACTCCGCCGACTTCGCGGCTGTAGCTCAGTTGGCTAGAGCGTCTGCTTGCCATGCAGAAGGTCGAGGGTTCGAATCCCTTCAGCCGCTTCCGGGACGCCTCTCAGGGGGCCGTCCCATTCGGCGCCTTGGCGGAGTGGCTACGCAGCGGCCTGCAAAGCCGTTTACACCAGTTCGATTCTGGTAGGCGCCTTTCCGCATGGGCGAAGTTCCGAATCAAAGGGCGCAGGAACCTCCGCCCGCAGTGGTTGGCGCAGGTTTTTCCGGCAGGAGGGGATCAGGCAGCGGCGTCGAGAGCCTGATTGACCAGCGCGTCGGCTTCGGCGTTCTGCTCGCGGCGGACGTGAGTGATCGTCCAGGATGACGTTCCCGCGAGTGCTTCCTTGGCGCGGGCGTGGAGCGGCTTCATGTCGGGATGCTTGACCTTGTACTGACCGAGCATCTGCTTCACGATCAGTTCCGAGTCACCGCGCAGGTCGAGCTCGTCGGCTCCCAGCTCACGGGCCCTTTCGATTCCGCGGATCAGAGCCTTGTATTCGGCGACGTTGTTGGTCGCCTCACCGATCGTTTCACCGAGATCCTCGAGCACATTGCCGTCACCGTCACGGATCACCACTCCTATTGCGGCCGGACCCGGGTTGCCCCTGGCTCCGCCGTCCACGTTCACGATCAGCTTCATGTTCGGGAATCTATCCGCCTGCAGGAACTGACTACGCCCCGGCGGGCAGACATCAGGCACGGGGGTGACTGCCGGCGTACGCGTCACGGAGGCGGGCGGCATCGAGATGCGTGTAGACCTGAGTGGTCGAGATCGAGGCGTGGCCCAGCAGCTCCTGGATCGTCCTCAGGTCCGCCCCGCCCTCGAGCAGGTGGGTAGCGAAGGAATGCCGCAGGGCATGGGGTGAGATGCCACCGGCGGAGGCCGCCTCGCGCATGCGGATTGCCAGGCGGCGGGAAAGGTCAGAGGCCGACAGGGGTCTACCGTTGCGGGAAAGAAAGAGCGTCCTCTCGGCGGGACCGTCGACCAGACTGGGCCTGGACCGGGCCAGATAGTTCTCAACCGCGCGACGGGCCGGTTCACCGACCGGGACCAGCCGGTGCTTGGAGCCCTTGCCCAACACCTTGATCACTTCATCATCGAAGTCGATCGAATCGATGGTCAGGGTCAGGACTTCCTCGCTTCGCAGTCCACATGAGTAAGCCAGCTCGAACATCGCACGGTCACGAATGTCGAGGGGAGTTTCCACCGGCACGGCATCAAGCATCGAGGACATCTGCGACGAAGTCAGTACCTGCGGCAACTTGGCCTTGCGTCGGGGCGCGGAAACCAGGTCCGCCGGGTTCTGCCCCACCCTCCCGGTGCGGAGGAGGAAGCCATAGAAGCCGCGAATCGCAGCCAGCTTGCGGGCTACCGTGGCCGGGGCACGACCGGCAGCCGAAAGCGACGCTGCGTAGCGGCGCAGATCCTTGTGGCCGACCTGCTCCGGGGACAGGCCCGAACCATGAGCCCACGCCTCGAGCTGACCGAGATCACGCTCGTAGGCCACGAGAGTTCGCGGAGCAGTTCCGGCGGCCGTCAGGTCGCGCTGGAAGAGACGCAGCGCCTCGGGCCAGTCGGGGCAGGCCCCGGCTGGAGCAGGACTAGCCGATGTAGACGGGAGTTCCGACATCGACCCGGTCGTAGAGGTCGATCACGTCATCGACTCCCATGCGGATACATCCGTGGGAGGCGGCGCTGCCGAGTGAACCGGACTCGGAAGTTCCGTGAAAGCCGACCGAACCGTTCACACCCAGCCAGCGGGCTTTCAGAGGATTCTCGGGAACCCCTCCGGGGACGACCTGTCCGGCCATGTCACCGGCCCAGTCGGAGTTCGGCACGGTCCAGACCGGATCGACCTGTTTGGACTGGATCGAGTAAAGGCCGGTGGGTGTCTCGTAACCGGCCGCACCCAGTGCCACGGTGTATGTCTTGACCAGTTCCAGGTTCTTCCAGAGCTTGACCTGGAAAGTGCTCCGGTCAACCGTCAGGTAGGTCGGGTACTGCTCGGCCACCTGGCTGGTGGTCACGGCCGGCTTGGTCACGTTGACCTTGGCGACCATGGTTCGCGAACCCCGCCCGTTGTCGAGCAGCGTGTGAAGCTGCTCGCTCAGGAGGTTGTCCCGAAGCTTGTAGCCGTTCTCGGACTTGACCACCGAAAGCGAATCGGGTCCGGCCGCCACGGAGGCGTCGACGGGTTCCTTCAGTACGCCGTCCGCAACCTCCTTGACGAACTTGTTGACCGACTTCTCCGAGTAGGCGACGTTGACCGGAATCGAGGCCTGAACCTCGCCACCGGTGATCTCGCGGAAAACCCTGGTCGGCAGGGAACCCTCACGGCTCTCCTCGAAGGCCCGGTCGATGGCGGCTCCGATATTGGCGCGGATCTTCAGTTCCTTGGCGGGAAGCTTGAACTCTTCCTTCTTGAACTTCACCGTCACCGGCTTGCGCTGCGGAGCGAGAACCTGGTTGGAGAGTGCCTGGGTGGCCTGTTCGCGGTCCATGCCGCTGAGGTCCACTCCAGCCACGGTCACCCCTTCGGCGATCTTGTCCTTCTGAGAACCGTCATAGGCGTAGGCGGCGACAACTCCTCCCAGAAGGAAGACCACAACCGCGACAATGGCTATTTGACACTTGCGCCCCAACGAACTCCGCCTTCTCGATACGTCGAAATGTCTCTAACGATTGTAGATACCACGGCAGTCGGGCGAAACCCTTTGTTGAAAAGGAAATCGCCTTTGCAGAACGAGGCTCAGTCCTCGACCGGAGGCGAAGGGTCGAAAAGGGCCGCATCTTCGCGTCCGAGGTCGCTCCTGGAGCGGTCCACATGGGGGCTGTGACGCAGAAAGTCCTCGACCGCGGGCTCGTAGCTGTACTTTCTTCCTTCTTTCGCTGCGACCGGGTCCAGCCGCAGCCTGTCGCGCAGATGAAGGACCGTTTCGCGTGAGGTGTAGCGGAAATGGAAGCCGGTGGACTTGAAGGACCGGTTGTCGATCCCTCTTCCGAAGCGCAGCTGCTTGACCATTTCGGGGGGAAGGGTGAGACCAAGACGACGGAACCCGGCCATTGCCAGTGAAGTTCCCCAGGGCGGAATGACCGGTAGCGGATGTTTGCCGAGTAGCGAGATGACCTCCGAAAGGGTGAGAACCCCGTCGCCGGCCACATTGAAGATTCCGGGCAGGTCCCGGATCACCACGTGTTCGAGGGCGTGGACCACATCGACCTCGTCGACGAACTGGTAGCGGGGATCGAAACCGGCGATCATCGGAACGGCGGGAAGTGCGAAGAACTGGACGTGGGAAGTGTCGACTTCCTCCCCGAGCACGTTTGCGAATCGCAGCACCGAGACGGTCACGTTCGGCCGCTGGTCACGGAACTCGGCGACCGCCGCCTCGGCTTCGACCACATCCCGCTCCACCCGAGCTTCCGGCTCGTGGCGGCGTGACATGTCTTCGGTGAAGTAGGCCGGATCATCCTGGGCACAGCCATACCAGTGAGCGGAACTCTTGAAGACCAGTTTCCGGACCGGTGATCCGGAGGCCGAACAGGCCGCGAGGATGTTCAGGGTTCCGATCACGTTGTTCTCGTGGATCTGATCGGGCCGGCGCCCGTCCGGTCCACGGACGGAATCGACCATCAGCCTTGCGTCAACCACGGTGTCGATCCTGGCCGCCCGCACGATCTTCTCGATCAGGCCGTGCTCGACCCCGACCTTGACGTATTCCGTGCGGGCAAGTTCCCGGGTCGGCTCCCGTGAGTCGACCCCGATGATCGCTTCGATCTCCGGGTTCGACTCCAGGGCAGCGGCCAGCCGCCCGCCCCAGTAGGTCGAGAGCCCGGTCACCAGCACCCGGCGTGTGCCTTTCAGCCCGTCCGCCATTTGGCCATTGTTTCAGGCGGACCCGGGTCCGGAGTCGGTATAGAGTCGGGACCCGTGACTGATGAAGGAACCGAGAACGACGGTCTGCTGGCCGATAACTCTCCCCCGCCGCCCGTACACGACGATTATGGGGTATCCGACGGTCGCTGGCTGAAGGTCAACTGGGGAGAGCGGATCAGGGACGTGACCATCACTTCGGCGCTCGGTGAAACTCCGGTCAGCTATGTGGACCAGGGTGAGGGCCCGCCGATCCTGCTGGTTCACGGACTTGGCGGCAGCTGGCGAAACTGGCTCGAGAACATTCCCTTCCTGTCAGACAGTCATCGGGTGGTTGCCTTGGACCTGCCCGGTTTCGGCCTGAGTCCGATGCCGAACGAGCCCATCTCGATGCCGGCTTACGGTGACCTGATTCTCCGGTTTGCGGATGCGGTGGATCTCGGCCCGGAGACCTTCCTGGTCGGTCATTCGATGGGTGGATTTATCTCAACCGAGGCAGTGACCTCCGACCCAGATCGCTTCGCAAGGATGAGCCTGATTTCCGCGGCCGGGATCAGCTTCGCGAGGATTTCCGGCTATCGCAAGTCGGTAACCGGGGCGATTGTGAAGATGATGATCCCGATCGCCGCCGCCCGGATGCAGCGGAACATGGGGCGCAAACGGCTCCGCGCCGCCTCGTTTGCGGGAGTGATCGCACACCCGAGCATGATCGGATCGGAGATCCTCTGGGAACTCGGCAGCTTCGCGACCATCCACGCTCCGGCCCTCTACGAAGCCGCCTATGCGCTCGGCGGCTACGACAACCGTGCCGCGCTCGCGGATATCGAGATCCCGACCCAGATCGTCTGGGGTCAGCAGGACCGGCTGGTCCCGGTCGGCGCCGCTTACTCCTACGAACGCCGGATCCGGGATTCCGAACTCTCACTCATCGACGACTGCGGGCACATGGTCCAGCTCGAGCGGCCCGCCCGATTCAATCGTGAGATCAGCCGATTTGCTTCTTCACCTGAGCGATCTGCTTCTTCAGTGAGCTGATCCGCCGGCGCTCGGCTGCCGCGCTCTTGCGGGCCTTGGTCGCCTTCCGGGTCAGGGCCTTCTTCTGCTTGCCCTTCGCCTTCTTTGCCTTGCGGGTCAGTTTCGTCGCCTGTTTCTGGCTCGCGGCCAGACGCTTCTTCGACTTGGCGAGGTTGCCGTTCAGGTTCTTCAGCTTCTGCTGAAGCCGCTTGATCCGGTTCTGCTCGGCCGTGTACGCGTCCTTCCAGCTCTGGGCGATGGTCAGGAGGTTGCCCTCCGCCAGGTTCACTTCCGGCACGTGGTAGTTGTTGCCGGAGGCGACCAGTGACCCGAGGTCGGGACGGGTATCGGTTTCGTCAATCCGCGAAACGTTCAGCCAGTGAGCTGAGCCGGCCCGCTGACAGGAAACCGAGTAATAGTCGGGGAAGCTGACCCAGGGGGCGGAAGTCTCGGCGACCGGAACCCCAGTCAGGTAGTCCATGTTGACAAGCGGGTTCAGGACTCCGCCGGAGCCATCGAGCTCAGCCGGGTTGGTGCAGACGACCTCGAACTGGTTCGCATCGGGACGGGCCTCCGGGTAGATCCAGTAACCGGCGTCGAGACGCGAGAACTGTGATCCCGCACCAGGTTCACCCTTGTACATCGAGTAGGCGACCAAGCAGCCGGACTGGCCGGCCTCCGAGCAGGCGGGCACGTTTTCATACATGCCTCCCACAAATTCATTCTTGGGCACATAGACGTTCGCGCCCGGGGCGATCGCACCGAGGAAGCGCTTGCGCAGGTTCGCGTTGGTGTCAACTAGTTCGTCGATCAACCGGGCTGTATGCGCGGAACCCTGCGAGTGGCCGAGCATGACGAAGGGGCGGCCCTTGCTGTAGTTGGCGAGGAAGTCCTGGAAGCCGGCCTTCGCACTCTCATAGGCGACATCGACGTCAGGATTGTGGGCCAGCTGATTGCCGTCGTAGGTCACCTGCCGATACATCGGCGCATAGACCTTGCAGACCGAAGAGAACATCCGGGCCTGCTGAACGACGACCCGGCGGATCGGCGGATCCTTGTCGAGGTTCGAGTTGGCCGTGGGCTGTTCGCTCTGTGTCGGGTAGAGGTAGAAGCAGTCGATCGGCGAGTTGGTGGCACGGGTGTAGCCGAGTGGCTCGGCGCTCTGCCCGGTCGGCGGAAGCGTGCTGCCATCGATCGTGCCGCCACAGAGGTCATCGGACTGACCCGGCTTGCAGATCCAGACGGTGTCTTCAGCCTGTGCGGCTGAAGGTCCGACAATGGCAATGAAACCCATGAAAATCGAAAGGCAGGCAAATGCCAGCCAGGCGCTGCGACCAGAAACTCTAGACACGATCAGACTCCTCTCACGGAAATTGACTTCTCCATCATCCACCATCCGTAACACCGAGGCGGTGCGACCGGATCGGTCCGGCTCGTCCTAACGGCGTTTCCTTTTCTGCTTCGCGATTCTCTTGAGGTACGCCTTCTCCTGGCTGGTCACGACCCTGACCAGGTTTCCGGCCGTGTCGTTGACCTCGGTCAGGTGGCTTCCCCACTCCCGTCCGAGCGGCTCGCCGATCCTGGGCCTGGGGTCGGTCCCGGTCGAGACGTCCCGGATGTCAAGCCAGCTCGCCCCGTCCGCCTTGCGGCATGAGGCGCGGTACAGGTTCGGAAAGCGGACCCAGGAAGCTTCGTAACCGGTCAGGTCAGGCAGAAGTGGTCCGTAGAGCCCGGGGAAGGTCGCCGTGTTGTAGAGCGGCTTGAGCGCGCCCTTCGACCCGTCGAGCCGGGCCGGGTTGACGCACATGACCTCGTGCGTGGAGGGATCGAAGCCGGGGTCGGCGAGCGCGCCCCCGAGACGGCCGAACAGGGCTTCTTCCGGCGGGGGATCCTTGAGAAAACTGGAAAACGCGATCACACAACCGAGCTCGGTCGCCCTGGCGCAAGCCGGAACCCTGTTGAAGCTGCCGCCGGTCCGCTTGCCCTTGCGGACGATCACGTTGCCTCCGATCAGCACCGCCGACACGAGCCGTTTGCGCAGGTTCGGCTTGCGGTCGAACGTTTCGCTGATCAGTTGCTCGAGATGACCGGTTCCCTGCGAATGGCCGATCAGAACGATGCCGCGGCCCTTGTTGTACTTCCGCAGATACTCGTTCCAGGCTGCCTTGACACTGCCGTACGCGATTTCGCTTGTTTCCTCGGTGATCTGCGAACCGAAGATCGCAGCGATCGTGTACTGCCGGTAAATCGGAGCGAACATGCGGCAGCCCGGTGCGAAGCGGGCGGCCTGCTGCTCGGCGATCCCGCTGATCTCCGGTCCTTTGGTGAGATCGGCATTCGAGCCGGGCTGACTGCTCACTGTCGGGTAGACGTAAAAGCAGTCAACTTTGTTGCGAAGCCGGGTCAGGGCTTTCGGGGTCGAGAAGCCAAGCGACTCGTCCTTCGAAACGGTCTCGGTGCGGAGGCTGGTCTGGCATGGATCATTGGCCCGCCCCGGTTTGCAGAGCCACTTGAACTTCGGTTCCGCCGACGCGGCTGGCTGTGCCTGGGCCGCGCCGAATGCCACGCAGGCCAGCAGCGCGACGAGATACTTCCCGCTTCTCCCGAATCTCAAGTAACCGCTCCCCTCGATGCCGAACTGACGGTGCTGGCGTACTTCGCCATCACGCCGCGATCATAGAGGGGCGCTGGGGCGGTGTATCCCTTGAGTCGTTCGTCGATCTGTTCCGGGGTCAGGTCGACTTCAAGCCGGCGGCCATCGATGTCCACCGTAATCTCGTCGCCGTCGTCGATGGCTCCGATCGGGCCACCCTTGACCGCTTCCGGAGCGACGTGGCCGATCATCAGACCGCGGGTCGCCCCCGAGAAGCGGCCGTCGGTGAGGAGCGCGACGTCCTCCCCCATGCCTTCGCCGACCAGCGCGGCAGTCACCTGGAGCATCTCCCGCATGCCGGGTCCACCGGCCGGTCCTTCGTTTCTGATCACGATCACGTCACCCTTTTCGATCTCGCCACGCTTGACCGCGGCGAAGCAGTCCTCTTCCCGCTCGAAGACCCGGGCCGGGCCAACATGCGTGCGCCGCTCGGTGCCGGCCACCTTGACCACCGCACCTTCGGGGCAGATGTTGCCCCGGAGGATCGCCAGCCCACCCTGGGCCTTGAGTGGAGCGTCGACCGGGAGGACGACATCCTGACCCGGCTCTTCGACTGCGGCTTCAACTTCCTCACCGATCGTCCGGCCGGTCACCGTGATTTCGTCCTCGTGGAGCAGACCGCCCCGCTTCAGGTTCCTGAGGACTAGCGGCACACCGCCGGCCCGGTACAGATCGGTGGCCACGTACCTGCCGCCGGGTTTGAGGTCGGCCAGCAGAGGCGTGCGGCGAGAGACCTCCTCGAAGACGTCGATGTCGAGTTCCACCCCGGCCTCGTTTGCGATCGCCAACAGGTGCAGCACCCCGTTGGTTGATCCACCGGAGGCGCAGACTGCGGCGATCGCATTCTCGAGAGACCGGCGGGTGATGATCCGGCTGGGTCGGAGATCGTCTGCGAGCACCTTGAGAATCAGTTCCCCGATCTTCTCCGCGACCACGTTCTTCTCTTCGTCCTCGGCCGGGACCATGGCCGAGAAGGCCGGGGAGATCCCGAGTGCCTCGAAGGCGCAGGCCATCGTGTTGGCGGTGAACTGGCCGCCGCAGGCCCCGAAGCCGGGACTGGCGACGTTCTCGATATCGGTCAGCTCCTGTTCGGTGATCTTGCCGGCGATGTGGGCGCCGATCGCTTCGAAGACCTCGAGGATGCTGACGTCCTTGCCTTTGTACTGGCCCGGTTTGACCGAACCGCCGTAGAGGACGATCGAGGGAACATCGATCCGGGCGACTCCCATGACGGCACCGGGGATCGTCTTGTCGCAGGCGGCCAGCGCGATGATCGCGTCGAACTGGTAGCCGCGGGCCATAAGTTCGATCGAGTCGGCGACCATTTCCCGGCTGACCAGGGATGACTTCATTCCCTGGGTGCCCATCGTGATGCCGTCCGAGACGGCGACGGTGTTGAACTCCATCGGGGTACCACCAGCGGCCCTGACCCCTTCCTTCACATAGGCGGCCAGATCCCGCAGGCCGTAATTGCACGGCATGGCTTCGGTCCAGGTGTTGGCGATACCGATGGTCGGCTTCTTGAGGTCCTCGTCGGTCAGCCCGATGCCTTTCATGTAGGCGCGGGCGGCGGCCCTGTCGGGGCCGTCGAAGACAGCGGACGAGCGCGGACGGGGCAGTGGCGATGGAGCGGAATTGCCGGACATGCCCCAATCCTAAGGGCGGCGCCTGACTCCGATCACATCTACCGGCCCGGGACCGGCTCCGATCTCCTCCAGGCTGTCGGCCACGGCGCGGGAAGCGATCGCCCGTGCCTTGCGGGCAGCCTCGACCGGTTCGTGGCCAAGGGCGAGCATCGCGGCGAGGGCCGAGGAGTGGGTGCAGCCGGATCCGTGGGCGGAGCGCCCGGGATGGACCTCCCCGGTGATTTCAACTTCGCTCTCACCGTCGTAGAACAAATCGATCATCGCTTCGCTGTGGCCACCAGTCACGACGACGGAGCCGGCACCGAGCCTGACAATTTCCCGGGCCAGCCCGGCCTGGGTTTCCGTCTCATCCAGGCCGGTGATGACTCTGGCTTCGGGGATGTTCGGGGTCGTGACCGTCGCCCGGGGCAGGATCAGATCGACCAGCGATTGCCGGGCTTCTCCGGCCAGAAGGTCCGCGCCGCTTTCAGAAACCATCACCGGGTCGAGAACCACCGGCACACCATCCAGCAGTTCGAGGCCGGTGGCGACCGCCTCGATCGTCGCCCGGTCGCCCAGCATGCCGATCTTCACAGCATCGACTCGGATGTCATCGGCAACCGCTTTTATCTGGGCGATGATCATCGCCGGGCTGATCGCCTCGATCAGATCGACCCCGACCGTGTTCTGGGCGGTGATCGCGGTGATTGCCGTGGTGCCGTGGACCCCGCAGGCAGCGAAGGCCTTCAGGTCAGCCTGAACTCCGGCACCTCCGCCGGAGTCGGATCCGGCGATGGCCAGGACGGTGGGGATGGGCTTTTCACCGTTCACCCGCCGAAGGATAGGCGGCAAGCGAAGTGCGCGTCCAGGTCCCGACCGCTGATCCGCGTAGATACCCCCGCACCTCGAGTCGGGCCAGGGTCATTGCCACTTCACTGGCCCCGGACTCAAGCTTTGCGGCCACCTCGTCAACGGTCAGGCAGCCCGCCTCGACCGCTTCCAGAGTCTCTTCTTCCCTCTGGGTGATTTCGGGGCCGAACAGAGGCTGGCCTGCTCCAACCCCAAGCATGCGGTCGAGGATGTCCTGACCGCCACGGATCAGGGCGGCCCCGCTTGAGATGAGTTCGTTGGTACCGGCCGCCGCACCGGCGGTGACCGGCCCTGGCACCGCTCCCACATCACGGCCCGCATCGCCGGCCATTTCGGCGGTGATCAGGGACCCGGATTTCCAGGCCGCCTCGACCACGACTGTCATCCCCGCGAGCGCAGCCATGATCCGGTTGCGAGCCGGAAAGCTCCAGCGCCATGCATCCGCGCCAGGCGGCAACTCGGAAATGATCAGCCCGCGTTCGAGGATCTGCCTGTAGAGCCGGGTGTGCGTTGCCGGGTAGGGACGGTCAGGTCCGCAGCCGAGCACCGCCACGGTCGGTCCTCTTTCCAGCGCACCCCGGTGGACCGCACCGTCGATGCCGAGAGCCATGCCGCTGATCACATTCAGGCCGGACGCAGCCACATCCCGGCCGATCGATGCTGCCACTTCCAGCCCGTATCCGGTTGCTTTCCGGGCTCCAACCACGGTCACCGAATTGGCCAGGGTGATTTCCGCCAGGGGAAGGCCTCCTCCCCTTCCGATCACCGCCACCGGGGCATCGGCTCCATCCGCGAATCCTTCCGGGAACCTCGAGTCGTGCCGACAGCAGGCCCAGCATTCCGCATTCTCCAGCGAAGCGAGCATCTCGCCTTCGGTCAATGACTCGTTCCAGGTCAGGAACTCGTCCGCCCGTTTCGCGGCAACTGACTGAACGAGATCCTCGCTTTCCAGGCGCAGTAGTTCCGGCGTCCGGCGTCCGGCCCGGTAATCGACGACATTCTGGATCCAAGGCCCGAGCCGCGCCACCAGCCAGCTTCGCCTCAGGCAATCAGGGCAGGCTGAACCGGCATCGACTCCTGCGCCGGGGTTCGTTTTCCGTGTATTCACTGGGTCCTCCTGCGGAACTGGATCGCGGTCGCCATGTGCTCTTCGCCGATTGCCGATGAACCGGCCAGGTCGGCAACGGTCCGTCCCACCCGGAGAATCCGTCCGTGCGCCCGACCGCTGAGCTGCCAGGACCGATGCGCTTCGGCCAGCAGGCCGGCCGCGGCCGCAGTGACCCTGAAGTCGGCAACTTCTTCCGGCTCTGCTTCACCGTTGGTGCGGCCCTCCCCCAGCCTTTCGCTCATAAGTTCACGGGCGATCAGGACACGTTTCCTGACCGCCGCCGATTCTTCCCCGGGAGGTCCGGCCAGTGCCTCGGCGGTCGGTTGCGTGACCGCCACGACCAGGTCGATCCGGTCAACGAGTGCCCCGCTCAGGGCTGCCCGGTATCGCCGGGCCGATCCCTCGCTGCAGCGGCAACGCGGATCGTCCTCTCCCCTGCCGCAGGGACAGGGATTCGCCGCGGCCACCAGGGTGAAGCGACTGGGCAGGGTCTGGCGTCCTTTGGCCCTGGAGATGGTCACGTTCCCGGTCTCCAGTGGCTCCCTTAGAGCCTCGAGCGATGGACGACTGAATTCGCAGAGTTCATCCAGGAAGAGCACTCCCCGATGGGCCAGGGTGATTTCACCGGGTCGTGGCGGACTGCCCCCACCAACCAGTCCCGCCGCCGAGACAGTGTGGTGAGGCGCCCGGAAGGGCCGGACCGAGCTGATCTGACCATCCCCGATCCCGCAGGCACTGGCGATCCGGGCAACCTCGAGCACTTCCTCCCCTGCCAGGGGTGGCAGAACCGATGGCAGACGCCTGGCCGCCAGGGACTTGCCGGCTCCGGGCGGTCCGATCATCAACAGGCCGTGACCGCCGGCGGCGGTGATCTCGACCGCGGTCCGGAGATGGCCCTGGCCCCGCAGGTCGGCAAGGTCGGGCAACTCCGCCGATCCGTCCAACACCGCAGGAACGGCGATCCTCCCGGGCACTTCCCCCGTTCGCAGACTTGCCAGCTCGGCAAAGTTCTCGATGGTCAGAACCGTGATCCCCTCGGCCAGTGCCGCCTCGGGTCCGTTTGCGGCCGGCACGATCACTCCACGCCGGCCATTGGCTCGCGCTTCCTCGGCCATCGCCAGGGCACCCCGGACCGGTCTCACCGAACCATCAAGCGAAAGTTCACCGACCAGGGACCAACCGGCCAGAGCCTCGATCTTCAGCTCCCCACCCGCTCCGAGCAAGGCAGCCGCAAGGGCGAGATCGATCGCCGGTCCCGCCTTCCTGAGGTCCGCCGGGGCAAGACTGGCCGTGATTCGCTGAAGCGGAAACTCGAAGCCGCAATTGACGACCGCCGCCCGCACCCTCTCCCTTGCCTCTCGTACCGCGGCATCCGGCAGACCGACGACCTGGAAATTCGGCAGGCCGCGATGAACATCGACTTCGACCCGGATCATCCGGGCGGTGATCCCGTCGAGGGTGAACGAGGTGGTCTCGGCAAGCATGGGGCAAAGCTAGGTCGCTTCCGCTCACATGTGGCTCTACAGGTGCAAATCCTGGGCACGGGCGACGGAAGAGTGTGTGACAGCCCCTCCCGAAACGGCCAATCGTGACCTAGCTTCGCCTCATGGACGCGAGAAGAGCCACAGGACAGAGTGCCGAAGACATCTGCGCGGAGCGCCTTCGGGAACGCGGCTGGCGCATCCTTGCCCGCAACTGGAGGATCCGGGCTGGCGAACTGGACCTGATCGCCCTGACCGGTCCGGTCCTGGTCGTGGTCGAGGTGAAGGCACACCACCTCGGGGCGCGTCGCGGGCCGACCTCACCGGTCCTGGCAGTGGGGCCAAACAAGCAGCGGAGGATCCGACGCCTGACCTCGGCGTGGATCGCCGGTCACGGCCGGCGGGTCGGGTTTCGGGACGTCCGTTTCGATGTGGTCGGCATCACCTTCGACCAAGAGGGCCTGGTAGTCGCCTGGGACCACCTCGAAGATGCCTTCTGAGAGACCGCCCCGGTCTCGCCGGCGCCTCAGGCCCGGTACGCGTCAGAGTCGAACGACATCCGGTGGATCGGAGAGGGACCGAGCAGCCGGATCGCGTCGCGGTGTGCGACCGAGGCGTATCCCTTGTGTCCTTCGAATCCGTAGCCCTCATAGGACTCCCCGGCCCGCGCCATGCAGCGGTCACGAGTCACTTTGGCAATCACTGACGCGGACGCAACAGCGGCGCTGGTGCTGTCTCCCTTGACCAGCCTGCGATGCGGAACCTCGCAACCCTTGAGGGCGAACCCGTCAACGAGGGTGACGGCCTCCGGCCCCGAACCGAGTCCCCGGATCGCCTCTGCCAGGCATTCGATGTTGCTTACGTGAAGGCCGTTGGCGTCGATGTACCTGGCTGATCGCATCACGACCACGACGCGTACGGCGCAATCGAGCACCTCCGGATATAGCCGCTCCCTCGCCTTCGCGGTCAGCTTCTTCGAATCGCGAATTCCGGCCAGCCGGCCGGCGCCTTCGCTTTCGAGGCAGTCCCGGTTCAGCAGCACGGCAGCGGCGACGATGGGACCGGCAAGACAGCCGCGGCCGGCTTCGTCGGCACCCGCTACCAGGGGCGCGTTGAAACCAAGGTCATGCGTGAAGAGCTCACCCGGAGCGGAAACCGCGGCGGGGCTTTCGGTGGGGCTAGAGCCCACCGATGCGGTTCGGCGGCCAGTAGGTGGCGAAGGCCTTGCCGATCAGCCATTCCTCGGGCAGCGGGCCCCAGAAACGGCTGTCGTCACTGTGACCGCGGTTGTCACCCATCATGAAGAAATGGCCTTCGGGGACGGTGATCTCCTCGGGCAGGTTGCAGCCGGAGCCGTCCGGCCCGCAGGGGACGATTTCGTAGCCATCCGGTTCGACCACTTCGCCGTTGACCACCGGCAATCCGCGTTCGATCGAGACTGTGTCCCCGGGACCGGCGACGATCCGCTTTATGAAGGTGTCACCGGACTTCTCGGGGGTCGCCTCCGGGCAGGGCTCACCGTTCTCGGAAGTAACGCCACAGCCGTTCCCGTTGGCGCCGCCGTTGTCAACGCCGGCCGGCGGGTGGAACACGACCACGTCACCCGGCTTGGGATCGGTGAAGTGGTAGACGAAGCGGTTGACCAGGATTCGCTGATTGATGTCCAGCGTCGGCTCCATCGAGCCAGACGGGATCTGGTACGGCTTGATCAGGAAGGCCTGAATCAGCAGCGCCAGCCCAAGGGCCAGCGCCACGATCACGACCAGTTCGACGAAGCTCCCCCCGGCCGTCTTCGGCTTGGGGATCTTCGGGCTCAGGCTTCTTCCTTCTTATCCTGCTCGCCGTCTTCGGCGGGCTGATCAGAGGCGTCAGCCTCGGGAGCCTCGTCGGAAGCTTCCGCTTCCGGGGTCTCATCGGCCTCGGCAGCCGGCTCCTCGGCTGCAGGCTCTGCTGTTTCCTCGGCCGGAGCATCGGCTTCGGCAGCTTCTGCCTCAGGGGCTTCGGTGGTCTCGGCCTCGGTGGCTTCAGTCGCCTCGGCTTCAGTGGCTTCGGCCTCGGTGGCCTCGGTCACTTCTTCGATCGGTTCCTGTGCTTCACCTGACGCATCCACTGCTGCGGAAGTTCCAACCATGTCCTCGTCAATGCCCCAGCGACGCTCGGCGACGCGGGCGGCCTTGCCGACCCGGCCACGCAGGTAGTAGAGCTTGGCGCGACGCACGCGACCGCGGGAAGCGACTTCTAGCTTCTCGATCTTCGGCGAGTGGAGCGGAAAAGTACGCTCGACACCGACACCGAAGGACTGCTTGCGCACCGTGAAGGTCTCACGTACTCCAGAGCCCTGGCGCTTGATCACCACGCCTTCGAATACCTGCGGGCGCTTGCGATTTCCCTCGATGACGAGGAAGTGAACGCGTACGCGATCTCCCGGGGCGAAGGACGGAAGTCCTTCCCTCAGCTGACTGGTTTCGATGTCCTGGATTACAGTGCTCATGGCTTAAAAAGACGGGCCGGTTTGTGGCCCGCGGACGCGCAATCCTACCTGAGGAAGGCGACCAGTGTCATTCCGGGTCCAGATCAGGCCCGGCAGCCTCACCTCGGCGCCGACTCTGTTCGAGCCGCCACTCCCTGACCCTGGCGTGATCTCCCGAGACCAGGACCTCCGGTATCCCCCAGCCGCGGTATTCAGGCGGGCGGGTGTAGTGCGGATACTCCGGGAGCCCGTCAAGCGCCTCGCTCCACGATTCCTCGATCGCGCTGTCGTCATCTCCCAGCGCCCCGGGCTGGCGCCGCATGATCGCGTCGGCGATGACCATCGCCGGCAGTTCTCCCCCGGCCAGTACATATGGGCCGATCGAGATCTCGTCATCGGCGAGGTGCTCGTGAACCCGGTGGTCGAAGCCTTCGTAGCGGCCACAGAGCAGCGCCAGACCCGGTTCGGACGCCAGTTCAGTGACCACCGAGTCGTCGAGCATCCGGCCGGCCGGACTGAGGACCACGGTGCGAGGGCGTTCCCAGTCTCCGTAGACGCCCTGCAGAGCCGAATCAACCACGTCGACCCGCAGCACCATTCCCGCGCCTCCGCCGTAAGGTGCGTCATCGACCCGGCCACCCTTGAGCGGCGTCCAGTCGCGGTAGTCGCGAAGTTCGAGTTCCGCGCCATGCTCGATCGCCTTGCGAACTGGCCTCTGCTGGCTGAACCAGTCAAAGGCCTCTGGAAAAAGAGTGAAAATGTCGAGCTTCACGTCAGGCCTTTCTTCGGCCCCGGAGTGCTCAGTCCAGGATGTCGACCAGCACGCGGCGCTCTTCGCGCACCGCAGCGGCCTTGGCGACGGTGCGAATTGCGTTCGCTACCCGTCCGCCCCGGCCGATGACCCGGCCGAGATCGTCTTCGCCGACCGTGATCTCGAAGACCAGGTCGCCGTCTTCCTCGAGTTGCTCGACCTCAACCGCGTCGGGATCCTCGACCAGAGACCGCGTGATGTAGAGAAGCATCTCCTGCATCGGCGCGGGAAAGCCTCAGCTGCCGGTGGCTTTGATGCCCTTGATCCGCAGCAGACCAGCGACCCGCTCGGAGGGCTGGGCGCCCTTTTCGAGCCAGTAATTGGCCCGTTCCTCGTCGATCACGATGGTCGACGGATCGGTCTGGGCGTTGTACTGCCCGATCGTTTCGATCGAGCGGCCGTCACGCGGCGCGCGCTTGTCGGCGACGACGATTCGCCAGATCGGGTTCTTCTTGGAACCAACTCTTCTAAGTCTGATACGGACTGCCATAGGACGGGGAATCGTACAGATTTCGGGCGGCTAGCGCCGTCTCATCTTCGGACGCTGGGTCTGCCCCATCATCTTCGCCATCTGGTTCTGGTCCGGCATCTGGCCATTGGCCATGTGCTTCATCAGTTTCTTCATCTGGTCGAACTGTTTGACCAGGTTGTTCACCTGCTGAATCTTGGTTCCCGAACCTTCGGCGATCCGGCGGCGACGCGAGCCCTTGATGATCTGCGGCACCGCCCGTTCATGCGGGGTCATTGAAAGGATGATTGCCTCGACCCGGTCGAGTTCGCTGTCGTCGACCTCGACGTCCTTCATCTTCTTCATCGCCCCCATGCCGGGCATCATTCCCAGCAGGTTGCCGATCGGACCCATCTTGCGGACCTGGCGCATCTGTTTGAGGAAGTCCTCGAGTGTGAACTGTCCTTCCTCCATCTTCCGCTGGAGTTCCTCGGCCTCCTCTTCGGTGACCTGCTCCTCGGCCTTCTCGATCAGGCTGAGCACGTCACCCATGCCGAGAATCCGGTTCGACATCCGGTCCGGGTGGAAACGCTCGAAGTCCTCGAGCTTCTCGCCGGTCGAAGCGAAGATGATCGGCTTGCCGGTCACCGCCTTGACCGAGAGCGCGGCACCACCGCGGGCGTCGCCGTCGAGCTTGGAGATGATCACTCCGTCAAATTCGGCAGCTTCGGAGAAAGACTCGGCGACCCCGACCGCGTCCTGGCCGGTCATCGCATCAACTACCAGCAGCACGTTGTGGGGCTTGACCCGCTTGCGGATCTGCGCCAGCTCGTCCATCAATTCGGAATCGATGTGGAGGCGGCCGGCGGTGTCGATGATCAGGACATCGCGGTTCTCATCTTTGGCCTTGTCAAGCGCCCAGGCAGCAATCTCGACCGGATTAGCGTCGGTTCCCTGCTGGTAGACGACGGCACCGGCCCGCTTGCCGACCGTTTCCAGCTGCTTGATCGCGGCCGGGCGGTAGACGTCACAGGCGGCGAGGGCGACCCGCTTGCCTTCCTTGGTCAGGAGCTTGGCGAGCTTGGCGGTGGCGGTCGTCTTGCCGGAGCCCTGAAGTCCGGCCATCAGGATGACCGTGATCCCCTTGTTGGAGAAGACGAGATCCCGGCCGGAGCCACCCATCAGTTCCGTCAACTCTTCGTTGACGATTTTCACGACCTGCTGGCCCGGGTTCAGGCTGCCGAGCACATCGGCGCCGAGGCAACGTTCCTTGACTTTCGCGGTGAAAGCCTTGACGACCTTGAAGTTGACGTCGGCCTCGAGCAGTGCGAGGCGGATTTCCCGCATCGCCTTGTCGACATCGTCCTCGGTCAGCTTGCCGCGTTTGCGGACATCCGAAAGAGTCGCCTGAAGCCGGTCTGAAAGCTGGTCAAACATCAAACATCAACCCTACCGACCGCTTCACTACTCGTCGCCGAGGAGGGCGCGGGAGAAGTCTTCGGGGTCGAAGGGGCGGAGGTCTTCGAGGGCCTCTCCCACTCCGATCAGCTTGACCGGGATCTGGAGCTCGGTGGCGATCGCGAGAGTGATCCCGCCCTTGGCGGTGCCGTCCAGCTTGGTAAGCACTACTCCAGACACATCGGTCGCCTCGGCGAAGGCCTTGGCCTGACGGAGGCCGTTCTGGCCGGTGGTGGCATCAATCGAAATCAGTGTCTCGTGGGGGGCGCCAGGGATCTGCTTTTCGATCACCCGGCGGACCTTGCCCAGTTCATCCATCAGGTTGGACTGGGTGTGGAGCCGGCCGGCGGTGTCGATGATCACGACGTCGGAACCACGTGCCTTGGCGGCACTGATCGCATCAAACGCGACCGAGCCTGGGTCGGCCCCTTCATTCGAGCGGACCAATTCTGCTCCGGCCCGGTCGGCCCAGGTGGCGAGCTGCTCGGCCGCCGCGGCCCGGTAGGTGTCGGCGGCACCAAGCAGGACCGAAAGGCCAAACTCGTTCTTCAGGTGCCAGGCGATCTTGCCGATCGAAGTGGTTTTGCCGGTCCCGTTGACTCCGGTCATCAGCACAACGGCGGGGTCCTGACTCAGGTCGATCGGCGCCCGGTTGGTGGAAGCGATCTCGGTCAGGATGTCGATCAGGCGTTCCCGGATTGCCGGGCCGTCCGGGGGCACCGCGCCGGAATCAACCTCGTGTTCGAGCTTCTCGACCACCTGGGCGGTTGTCATCGCTCCGGCGTCAGCGAGGATCAGGGCTTCTTCGAGCCGTTCCCAGGTTTCGTCATCGATCCGGTCAAAAAGACTTGAACCGATTTCTTCGGTCAGGGCCCGACGGCTCTTGGAGAGGCTTTCCCTCAGGCGCCGGAAGGCGCCCATCTTCTTCGGAGCTTCCTCTTCGGCCGCGGGTGGTGGAGCCGAATCAGGAACGACGCGGTCGCCAAGGTCAAGGATGTCGTTCCAGGTCGAGCTCATCGATGCCCAAAACTACCGGTCAGCTGGCCGCCGGTTCAGGCCGCTTCGAGCGAGGTGCCTTCGAGAGCCGTAACTCCCTTGGGGAGGCGACGGGAGATCACCTTGGTGACACCGTCACCGCCCATGCTGACTCCGTAGAGAACGTCGGCAGCGTCCATGGTCAGTTTCTGGTGGGTGACGATCACGAACTGGGTCCGGTCGGAGAAGCGGCGAACCAGTTCGAGGAACCGGTTGATGTTGGCGTCATCGAGTGCAGCCTCGACCTCGTCAAGGATGTAGAACGGGCAGGGCCGGGCGAGGAAGACGGCAAAGACGAAGGCCAGAGCGGTCATCGCTTTCTCGCCGCCGGATAGCAGGCTCATCTGGCGCATCCGCTTGCCCTGCGGTGTCACTTCGAGCTCGACTCCGAAGTCGGATTCATTCGGGGTGCGCGGACCGTCTTCGTCTTCGATCTCTTCCTCACCCTCGGCGGCCTCTTCGCCTTCGGCGGCAGGCTGCGGTACAGGCCGCAGGTCCACCGAGCGAAGCCGTCCGGAGCCGCCCGGGAAGAGCTGGGTGATCATTTCCTCGAAGTTTCGGGCGGTCGCCTCGAAAGTCTCGTCGAAGGAGCGTTTGATCTCGGCGTCGATGTCGCGAATCACCGCTTCGAGCTCCCGCATCGCCCGCTCCGTGTCCTCGCGCTGGGCGACCAGCTGCTCGACGTGTTCAAGCGCTTCCTCGTATTCCTTCTGGGCCAGCGGGTTGACCGGACCGAGCCGTTCGCGGCGCGACCTCAGGCTGGCGAGACGCTTCTCGATCTGATCGCGCTCTTCCTCGTCGAGTTCCTGTTCCGGTTCCGGAATCTCGGTTTCGAGCTTCTCGGCAATCTTCGCCAGCTCCGACGCAGCTTCGGCCCGCCGGTCCCCCAGATGAGCGGCCTCGACCTCGGCACTCGTCACCTGCTCCGCCACGGCGCGCAGCTTGCCCTGGATGTTGATCTCCAGGTCCGAACATGCCTTCAGTTCGGCCGAGATCTCGTCGGCATCTTTCTGGTCACCGATCACGGTCCGCTCGGCCTTTGAGACCCGGTCACGAATCGCCTGCCCGGTCTCGCTGGCCGTGTTCTCGAGGGTCGTGAGCAGGGCCCAGAGGTTCTCCACCGCTGCCATCTGCTCGCCCAGCCGCTCGCGATGCCTTTCACCAAGCAGCCCTTCCGCCCTGCGAGCGTGACGGGTTGCCCGCTCGGCCCCGGTGTGGACGTCAGCCAGAGCTTCGAGCCGGCGAGATTCGGGACCATCGGCCTTTGCCTGTCGCAGTCCTTCAGCTGCAGTGGCCAGGCCGGCATCGACCTCGGAGAGTTCCTCGACCAGACGCTTGGCCCGCTCGCTCGCGCTTCCGCTTGAACCCACGTCCAGCGTGAGTGGGGCAAGTTCCAGCCTGAGATCCTCGACCCGGGCGGCCAGCTTGCGGCCCTGCTCGGCGATCCGCGAGGTCTCGATCGCGACTTTTTCCTGGCCGGACCGAAGCCCGTTGAGGATTCCCCAGATCGCGGTCCGCTCCCGGTCCCGCTCGGCAAAGCGCTCCTCGGCGGCACTTCTCCGCTGGGATACAACGGAGAGTTCCTTTTCGAATCCGTCCCTGATCTTGCGGGCCTTCGCCGCCGCCTCGCGGGCTTGAAGCAACCTTGCCTCACCGAAACGAAGCTCTTCCGAAACCAGCCGGCTCCTCAGTTCAAGCTCCTGCCGCTCGATCCGGGCGCCAATCTCGGCCGAATTGGCCTGCTGCTTCAGGGGCCGGAGCGCCTTGCGCGCCTCGCGTTCGACGTCCAGGGCCCGGTCGAGGTTGTCCCGGGTCGCGATCAGCTTCAGTTCGGAGCGGCGGCGGCGCTTGCGGAACTTGCCGAGCCCGGCCGCCTCTTCGATCAGCAGTCTCCGCTCGCGCGGCTTCGAGTGAACGATCGCGTCCACCCGGCCCTGGCTGATCACAGAATGCATTTCACGGCCGAGGTTCGCGTCGGAAAGCAGTTCGATGATGTCGGTCAACCGGCACCTGGCCCCGTTCAGGCGATATTCGCCGTCACCGTTGCGATCAAGCCGTCGCGTAATCGCGAACTCGGAGAACTCGTCACCGAGCTGACCATCCGAGTTGTCGATCACAACTTCCACTTCGGCCTCGGAACGGGCACCGACATTCTTGCCGCCGACCGAAATCACGTCCTGCATCGAAGCGCCGCGGATTGCCCCCGGGCTTTGCTCGCCCAGCGCCCACAGCACGGCGTCGGTGATGTTCGACTTGCCGGAACCGTTTGGTCCGACGATCACGCTTACTCCTGGCGAGAACGCCAGCTCCGTCTTTTCCGGGAAGGACTTGAAGCCCTTCATGGTCACCGAACGCAGGTACATATGAACCACAGAGTGCCGGTTCCGCCGGACGGACGATTTCCCCCTCCGGAGACCTTCAACTCGGCTCCGGCACTGGGAAAAACCGTTTCCCGCAAAGTGCAGGGGAAATCAGTCGGCAAGGCGGACGAGAGCGATCTCGGCAGCAGCCTGTCCAGCCGCCTTCTTGCTGCGCCCTTCGCCTCTTCCGATTTCCTCGTCGCGGAAAATGACCGCCACCACATAGGTCCTCTGATGGGCCGGCCCGTTCGATGCGATCACTTCATAGGTGACCGTCTCTCCCTGCCGGGCAGCTTCCTCCTGCAGCGCCGACTTGAAATCGGTCTGGTTCTCCTGAACCGCCGAAATCCTCGGCCGGAAAGCCTGGACGACCGCGTCCGAGGTCGTCTGGAAGCCGTAATGCAGGTAGCAGGCACCGATCAGCGCCTCGGTGATCTCCGGCAGTGGCCGCTCGCCTTTCAGCAGGAGCCGGGCCGGGGTCTGCTTGCCGTCGGGCTCGCCCGGATCGGCCTCCATCAGCATTTCCGGGATGCCAAGTCCGCGACCCACTTCGGCACAGGAGGTGCCGCTCACCACCTGGTTGAGGATCTTGGTCAGGGAGCCAGCGTTCAGATCCGGCAGGCTCCGGTAGAGGTCATCGGCCACCGCGAGGCCGAGCACGCTGTCGCCCAGCAATGCCAGGCGTTCATAGGATCCGGTCCGGTTTGCGGTCCAGGATGAATGCGTGAGGGCTGGCCGGCGGAGTTCATCCGGCAGCCCGCCGATCAGGCCAGCGAGATCAGCGTCGGAATCATTGCCACCGGACTTTCCGGTGGCTCCAGGCCCTTCGGCCCGGTCACGCGCCCGCTTTAGCCACGACAAAGTCAACCGCGTCCCCCACGGTCTTGATCTCGCTTGCTTCCTGTTCGGAAACCGAGATCCCGTATTGATCTTCCAGCTCCATCACCAGTTCGTAGAGATCCAGCGAGTCGGCATCGAAGTCTTCCTTGAACCGGGCTTCCGGCTTGATCTGGTCAGGGCTGAGTTCCAGTTCGGCGACCAGGTGGGTCCGCACCAGGTCCATGACATCGTCGCGGTTCATTCCGTGTTTCCTATCAGACGTCCGGGCCGGAACTGATTGCGCCGCGATTTGCGCCGACCCGGTGGAGCATCTCCTCGGTCAGGCCGGGAGCATCCACGCGGGCGGCCCTGGCGGCGACCCGGATCGCGTTTGCCACACCTTCCGGCCCGGAACTCCCATGACCGACGACCGCGGACTTCCGCAGGCCGAGAAGGATCGCTCCGCCGGTGGTGTCTGGATGCAGATCCCGGCGCAGACCGCTGAGGGCTGGCTTCAGCATCAGCCCTCCGGCCGCTGAGAGCGGGTTCTTGCGGGCCGCATCGGAAATCGCCCCGACCACGGTCTTGACCGTGCCTTCCAGCGCCTTCAGGACGATGTTGCCGGTGAAACCGTCGGTGACCACGACGTCGGCGATACCGGCCGGCAGGTCACGGCCTTCAACGTTGCCGATGAAATCGAATTCGTCGGTACCGGTCAGGGCCGCGTTGGCCTCGACCACTTCTTCCTTGCCCTTGCCGGCCTCTTCGCCGACCGAAAGCAGTCCGACTTCAGGTCGATCGACACCCATCACCGACTTGGAGAATGCGGCTCCGAGCCAGGCGAACTGGACCAGATGCTGGGCCCGGACATCAAGATTGGCTCCCACGTCGAGGAAAAGGGTGGTTCGGCCCGGAAGCGGCACCTGGGCAGCCAACGCCGGCCGTTTGACTCCACGCGAGCGCTTCAGCCCGAAAGTCGCGGCTGCCATGGTCGCCCCGGTCGAACCGAGACTGACGATCGCTTCCGAATTGCCGGCCGACACGTCAGCCACAGCCCGGACGATCGATGAGTCCGGGCGTGAACGCACCGAAGGAACCGGATCATCGTCATTGGTGATCTGGTCCGTGGTGTCGATCACTTCGACCCCGGACAGGCCGGAATCTTCGATGCTGGACTGTGGTCCGAAGACCCTCAGGCCGATGCCGTCGGCAGCTGCCAGACGGATACCTTCATTGAGGACCTCGAAGCCGCCTTCGACTCCAAGCCCGTCGAGCGCGACCGTAGTCCCGCTGTAATCCAAGGTTCCCGTTACTCGCCGGGGGTGACGCTACCGAAGGGCTGCTCCTTCGGAGCAACGATCTCCCGACCCTTGTACTGACCACAATTCGGGCACACCCGATGAGGGAGGCGCGGGTTGTGGCAGTTCGGGCAATGGTTGACCCTGGCCTTTGCGGCCTTGTGGGTGGCTCGGCGCTTGTCGCGCCTGGTGCGGGAGGTTCGTTTCTTCGGTACGGCCATAAGGACGGGCAGTTTAGAGGAAGAAGGCCGATCGTGGCCTCTCCTATTCCAGTTCGCGCAGCTTGGCCCATCGGGGATCGACGTTCTGGCCGTGATCATGCTCCGCCGGGTCGGCCCCGTTCAGGCTTTCCCCGCAAACGGGACAGAGTCCGAGGCAATCAGGTCGACAGAGAATCTGCTCCGGCAGAGAGAGGATCAGGGCGTCATGAGCCCATGCGGCCAGGTCAAGTGTTCCTTCATCGACGTACGGACTCGTAAGCTCGGCAGCACTGGATTCATCCTCGTCTTCGTCCTCCTCGAACCGCCCGGAGCCCTGGATCCGGATCGGATCAACCGGCTGGTCGACTTCCCGCACGTCGATCGAAACCTTCGCGGTCGCGTCATCCAGGCATCGGAAGCAGGGACCGGAAAGCCCCACTTCGAAACGCAGACGCATGGCGTAGCCGGCACTGGTCCGGGAGATGTCAAGTTCAAAAGGCGGCTCGGCCGGGACCGCCTCGTAGTCCTGGCCACCGAGCGAAACCCGGGCCGGGGTCACTTCACCAAAGAGTCGGGTGGCGTCGCCATAGGCCAGTCCGAGGGCGTCGAGGTCAACCTTTTCGATCAGCATCACTTTCCAGCATGGCAGACGCGAGGCCGCGACCCGCACGTCCAATACGATGCCCCGAATGAGCACCCCGAATGACGCTTCCTACCTCGACTCTGTCCGCGGTCAGGTGCCGCTCTACGACGCTCTCCAGGATGCGGCAGTGGCGGCAGTTCCGTTCGAGCCGGCCAAGGTGCTCGAGCTCGGCATCGGGACCGGAGAGACAGCCTCCCGCCTGCTTGGGCGCTACCCCGCCGCCAGGATCACCGGTCTTGATTCCGATCCGGACATGCTCTTCCAGGCCCGTGAAGTGGCGGAGGAAGTCAGTCTTGCCCGGATGGAGGATCCCCTCCCGGACGGTCCCTGGGACCTGATCCTTTCGGTCCTGTCGATCCATCGCCTGACCGACGACCAGAAGCAGACCCTTTTCCGCCGGGTCAGGGAACAGTCGAAGGCGCTCGTGATTGGTGACTTCGTGTCACTCGGAGCGGACCAGGGCCGGACCCAGGTCGAAGGGGATGCCTACCCCGACACAGCCGAAGAACTCGCCGCATGGTGCGACGGAGAAATCACCTGGCAGGAAGACGACCTCGTGGTAATCGTTGCGGATTACCGCTGAGCGGAGCCCTCCCAACCATTCATAGCTTCAATGGGAGGGCGGGTTTCTGTTGTCATCCGGCGAAGACCGGATGACGTGCAGATTATTCTTCGATTTCTTCCAAGGGCTCGTCGCGGCCGGCGAGCCGGTCGCGTCCGCGCTGTACGGCGGCGGTGAACTTCTGGAGGTTCACTTCAAGTGTGTTGAGGATCTCGTCGGCGTAATCCTCGGCGCCGAGACGGATCTCCCGTTCGCGGGCCCTGGCGTCTTCGACGATTTCGTCGGCGGCGCGTTCGGCCTGCTTGGTCACTTCCTCGTCTGAAACGAGGCGGGCCTGCTGCTCGCGTGCCTCACGGACTACCCGTTCGGATTCGCGCTTGGCCTCCTCCAGCATCTCCTGGCGTTCCTTGACGATCCAGCGGGCCTGCTTGATCTCTTCCGGGATCGTGGCACGCATCTGATCGAGGAGATCGTAGATCTCCTCTCTGTCCACGCGCACCTGATCGGTCAGAGGGACCGGGCGGGCGTTGTGGACGAGGTCATCGAGCTTGTCTATGAGAACGAGGACATCCATGCGTGGGGAACCCTATGCGTCTCCGTTGATTTGCGGGGGAAATGTGGCCATGTGGTGAAGATTCTGCATGGAATCTTCCATTCCTTGTTTGTGCGTCCTTGACACTAACTGCGACCCAGTCTATCCGCCAGTGCGGCTGCCACCTCGGCCGGGACCAGATCACTGATGTCACCGTTGAAAGTCGCCATTTCCTTGACTCCCGTGGAGGAAAGGAAGCTGTATTCCGGCCGGGCGAAGACGTAGAAGCTTTCGACCTCGGCGTCCAGCTTGTAGTTGAGCTGGGCCATCTCGTTCTCGTACTCGAAGTCGGAAATCGCCCGCAGGCCCTTGACGATCGCCATGGCACCGTTGTCCCGGGCGAACTCGACCAGCAGCGTGTAAAAGGCCTGGACCTCGATGTTGCCGAGATGGGCGGTGGCGTTCTCGATGAAGGCGATCCGTTCCTCGGCGGTAAAGAGGGTCTTCTTCTTGCGGATCGGCTGGTTGACGACCCCGACTACGACCTTGTCGAAGGTCCTGGAGGCACGGGTGATGATGTCGAGATGACCATTGGTGACCGGGTCGTAGCTCCCGGGACAGACTGCGATGCGATCGTTGATCTGGTTCATTCGGGTTCGGGCGTCTCTTTTTCAGGCGGGGACGGGACTTGGTGGAATGTAACCACCGTGCGGCCATATCGTCGCTCACGCACCGTGTCGAGGGAGGGAAATTCCAAGGGGCCCCGGTTGTCAGACTCCGCGATGACCCTGCCGCCCGGGGCGAGAATCCGGCCGAGATCACTGTCCAACCTCTCCGCGACCCGGGTCGCTTCGCGGTAGGGCGGGTCGAGAAACACGAGGTCGAAACTGCCGTCCGGGGCCGAGCTGATCCAGTCCGGTGCTTCGGCCCGGACCAGCTCGATCTCTTCGATGAGGCCGAGGTTGTGAACATTGCCCATGGCCGGCCGGGTGTCCCGGTCCACCAGAACCGCCGAACCTGCTCCACGGGAAACCGACTCGATCCCGAGACCCCCGGTACCGCAGTAGAGGTCAGCCACCCTCATGCCCTCAATATCGCCGAGGGCCGAGAAAATCGCCTCGCGCGCCCGCTCTGAAGTCGGACGCACCGTCCACCCTTTCGGCGCCAGAAGCTGCCTGCCCCCGAGCCGGCCCGAGATCACCCTCATGCCGCCATCTCCGATAACGGCTGGATCGAAGCGCCAAGCAGATCGATGTCAGGTTCCTCCATCGAAGCGAGATCTGTCCGCGCGGCCTCGAGCAGATCGATGTCGCGGGGGAGCGCGGCCACCCGGAATCGCGGCAGGCCGTGCTGCCTGGTTCCGGTGATCTCTCCTTCTCCCCTCATCTCAAGATCAAGCTCCGCCAGCCGGAAACCGTCGCTGGTCGACGCCAGGGCCCCGAGTCGCCGCGCCGCCCGGGCGCCCGAACCCTCGCTGAACAGGAAGCAGGTTCCGCCGTGAGCGCCACGACCGATCCGGCCACGCAGCTGATGCAGCTGTGACAGGCCGAAACGTTCGGCCCCCTCGATCACCATAACTGTTGCGTTCGGAACGTCGATTCCGACTTCGATCACGGTGGTCGCCACCAGAACATCAGTCCGGCCATCCGCGAAAGCGGCCATCGCCACTTCCTTCTGGGCCGGCTTCATTTGTCCGTGAAGCAGCCCCACTTCGTAACCAGCGAACTCGTTGGCGGCAAGTCGCTCGGCCTCGGCTGCCGCGGCCCTACCCTCGACCAGGGGCGATTCATCGACCAGCGGGCAGACCACAAAGGCCTGCCGGCCCTGGTCGAGTTCGTTCCTGATGCTTGCGAAGGCATCACCCCTGCCCGCTTCGGAAACCACTTCGGTGGTCACCGGAGTCCGTCCGGCCGGAAGTTCTCTGAGGGTTGACATTTCGAGGTCACCGTATGTGGTCAGTGCCAGGCTGCGGGGTATCGGCGTCGCTGACATGTGAAGCATGTGGGTGGCATGGCCAGCGGGCGCCTTGGCGTCGAGACCCGCACGCTGCCTGACTCCGAAGCGATGCTCCTCATCGACGACGGCGAGACCAAGCCGGGAAAACCGGACGGGTTCCTCGAGCAGGGCATGAGTTCCGACGAGGATGCCGATCCGGCCCTCGGCCAGGTCGCCGAGCAGGCTTCTTCGTTCCTTCGCCGGCGTCGATCCAGTCAACAGGGCGGCTTCCACCCCGGTCCCGGGCAGCAGGCTCTTCAGAGTTGAGAAGTGCTGGCCGGCCAGGACTTCGGTCGGCACCATCATCGCTGCCTGGGCGCCGCTCCCGACTGCTTCCAGCATCGCGTGGATCGCGACCACTGTCTTGCCGGAACCGACCTCGCCCATAAGCAGGCGACCCATCGGCTCGCTGCCCGAAAGTTCTGCACTGTTCTCGCCCACGGCCCTTGCTTGATCACCGGTCAGCTCGAAGGGCAGCCCCTCTGCCCACTTCCGGGCGAGCTCTCCGGATCCAAGCGGCAGCGCCGGGCCCGCTCCCCGACGGTGTCGAAGCCGCTTTTCCCGGATTATCGCCTGTCCTTCCAGCAGCTCCTGGTAGGCGAGCCTCCTCAATGCAAGCGCCGCCCGCTCCTCGCCATAAGGGAAGTGTGCCTCGCGAAACGATGCCGGGAGACCGGGGAGACCGCGTGAGGAGAGCAATCGCGAAGGCAGCGGTTCCGGCATCACGGAAGCCATGCGACAGGCCTCGAAAGCCCAGCGCCGCCACCGCGCCGGCCCGATCTCGCCGGCGGCCGAATGGGCCGCTCGCGGTGATTCCCCCGCGAGACCGGGCGGATCCGTCTTCTTCGACTGCCAGTCGATCCCCTGCCCCGAACCCTCCTCGGCGGCGGGACCGTCTGCCGGTTCGCAGGCCGAGACCACGAAGCCGCCCTTCTCGAGCCGGCCTTCGAGGTACCAGTGGCTCTCCGCGCCAAGCCGATCGGCCATCCAGGGCTGGTTGAACCAGACGGCCTTCCGGGCGCCGGAATCGTCGGCGACCCGCGCTTCGACCACGCTGAAGCCCCGCCGGCGGGTCCTGACCTTCCTGGCGCGGAGTACCTGAACTTCGACTCCGGTCGATTCGCCAGGCTCGAGATCAGCCAGCAGGCTGCTTCCGGGCCGCTGCCCGTAGGCCCGGGGCACCCGCCAGATCAGGTCACCGACCGATTCAACGCCGGCTTCAGCCGCCTGGGTGGCGAACTTCTCGCCGACTCCCGCGATAAGTGTCAGGGGCCGGACCGGAAAGGCCGGATCAGCCCAGCGAACCGGCGCGGAAAGCAGTTCTTTCCAAGTGAGGCGTTGATCTGCCCCGCCGCCGAATCGGGGCGGCGAACCTTCCGGCGGCCCGCCGAAGTTCACTGGCTGGCCAGCAGCCACCACCAGCTCGGCTGCCCGCCCTCGTGAAGTTCGAGCTCGACCCCGTTCGGACTGTGGTCGTCGATCTCGTCAAGCGGTATCGGTGCGCCATCGCCAGCGATAACGGTCACCAGCTCTGCATCGTCGGCGAGACGCTCGATCGTCGAAGCCAGAGCCGAACCGGCCCCTCCCCAGGCAACGATCTCGCCGGCGATGAAACCGACCGCGTCACCCCGTCGGAACCGTCCCTGGCCGTCGTCCCTGGCGGCGGGAGCGATACCGCCCACCGTCACATCGGCCACGGCGTCTTCGAGCCTCTTGCGGTTGGCATCCAGGTCATTCTCGCCATCAAACTCGACCAGGGCGAGCAGGCCTTCCTGCTGGGTCCGGGTCGGCAGGACCACCGCCCGCTTTTCCGAGAGTTCACAGGCCCGTTCGGCCGCCATGATCACATTCGAGGAGTTCGGCAGGACCAGTACTTCCTCGACCGGGACGGCGCGGATTCCGGCAAGCAGCTCTGCCGTTGAGGGGTTGAGGGTCTCCCCGCCGGGAACGACCGTGGCGCCCAGTTCAGTGAAGAGAGCCTCGAGTCCCGAACCGCTCCCGACCACGACGACCCCCGTCCGATGGTTGGCGCCCATCCTTGCCTCGCGTTCAGCAATCTGCTTGCGCATGTCAGCAACGTCGAGGTTCGTGACCTCGCCGGCTTCGCCAAAAACACCCATCGCGGCTTCGGGATCGTCCGTGTGAACATGGACCTTCAGAGTCGCCTCGTCACCGACCACGAGGACCGAGTCGCCAAGCTTCTCCAGTTCCGGGATGAAACTCCTTGAACTGAGGCCGCTGCCGGAGACGATGAAGTTCGTGCAGTACTGAAAGCGGCTGTCGACATGGTGGGGATGGGTGATCTGAGCCGCAGAGTGATGCTGGATCTCGGGAAGTTCGGCGTCCTCGCCCCGTAGCGCTGCAAGCACTCCGGCGAGTATCAGAACCAGTCCGTAACCGCCAGCGTCGACCACCCCGGACTGAGCGAGCACCTCAAGTTGTTCCGGGGTCCGTTCGACGGCGGCCTGCCCATCGGCAATCGCCTGTTCGAGCACTTCGGCCAGGACCTTGTCCTGTTCTGCCGGGGTCGCGTTCTGCGAAAGCCTCTGCTGTTCCGGCTCGATGTGGGCCAGCTGGCGGGACACGGAATGGGCGATCTCGCGGAAGACCGTGAGCATGGTGCCCTCGGCCGGCTCACGAACCGACGCGTAGGCGGCATCGGCGGCCTTGGCGAAGGCCGAGGCAACCAGAACCGGATCCACCAGCTCTCCCGGACGGGATGCGAGCTCTTCGGCGGCACCCCGGACGATCTGGCTGAGAATCACGCCGGAGTTGCCCCGGGCGCCCATCAGCGCCGCGCGGGCAAGAGCGGAAACCAGCTGGGTTCGACCGATCTCATCGAGTGACTGGCCGTTGTCGAGCTGGTCAAGCTCCTCCATGACGGCCTTCATGGTCATCGCCATGTTGTCCCCTGTGTCGCCGTCAGCGACCGGAAACACATTCAGGTCATTGACTTCCTGACGCCTCGCCTCAAGCGAGCCATAGGCGCTGGCAACAACCTTCCTGAAACGTTCAATACTCGGATCGGACACGACAAGTGAGCCTATAGATCGAAGCGGCGACCAGTCACTGGGTCGAGGGGCCCGGTCCGGGGTATGCCCCCTTCGTTGCATCTGCAAGTCGGGCGGGGTCCGACCCGCCCTCCATGTTCAACCCGTCCGATCAGGACATCCACGAATGGATGATCGGACTCAGATTTCAGGAGGGACGAGCCTGCGATTGGCGGGAGTAGCCGTGGGGTCGGGTGGGCGTTTCCCGGAAACTCCGTAGCAGCGCGGCTGAATGCCGCGCGTGCTGCGTCCGGGGAATGCCCACCCGGCACTACGGCGTGACCACCAGCGGATGCCTGGTGGTTTTTAGCACCGCCCGGACTAGGCGGCTTTAATAATTTTGTTTGCCTTGAGGCAGCGCGTGCAGACGAGGACGCGCTTCTTGGCACCGCCCTCGAGGATGCGGACCTTCTGGAGGTTCGGATCGAACCGGCGCCGGGTGGCGACCATCGAGTGGCTCCGGGAATTTCCGAAGCCGGGACCCTTACCGCAGTTGTGACATACGCGTGCCATTG
>JAUPTY010000057.1 GCA_030917845.1 Actinomycetota bacterium
TCGCGCCCGGACCTTCGACTTCGCGGCCTTCGTCCTCGGTCTCGGCGCCGACCAGAATGGCGATCTTGCCGAGGTGGCGGTTCTCGTGAAGCATCTGGTGTGCCTCCGGCACGCCTTCAAAGCCCATGGTCTTCCACAGCACCGGCTGGACCTTGCCTTCGGCCATCAGCTGGTTCGCCTTCATGCATTCGTAGGCGTTGGCGAAATGGGATCCGATGATCTGCTTCTGGCGCATCCACAGGTGACGCACGTCAAAGTCGAGCTGGTAGCCGGAGGTGGCACCGCAGATGACGACCTTGCCGAACGGCTTGGTGACGAAAACGGAGACCGGGAAAGTGGCCTGACCGACGTGCTCGAAGACGACGTCGGGCGAATCGCCAAGCAGCTGCTTCACCTTCTTGGCGAAACCGACCGAGGCCTTGAACCGGGCTTTCTCTTCTTCCGGCGTCTCGTTGCCGGTCCGCATCATGTCCTTGAACTCGTTGCGGTTGATGTAGTCGACCGCGCCAAGCTGCTTGACCAGCTCGCCCTTCTCATCGGAAGAAACGATGCCGACGGCGTTGGCACCGGCGGCCTTGCAGAGCTGGACGGCGAACACGCCGAGTCCGCCGGCGGCGCCCCAGATGAGGACGTTCGTGCCGGCCTGGATCTTGGCCTGGTCCATCAGCATGCGGTAAGCCGTGAAGTAGGTCAGGCCGTAAGAGCTGGCCTCGGCCCACGAGAGGTTCTTCGGACGCGGCAGCAGCTGCTGGGCCTGGACCTTGGTGAACTGGGCGAAAGATCCCCATGTGGTCTCGTATCCCCAGATCTTCTGGCTCGGAGCCGCCATCGGGTCGAGTCCGTGAACCTCGACATCCTCGTAAGAGGCCTGGTTGCAGTGGACGACCACTTCGTCGCCGACCTTCCAGCGGGTAACTCCCTCGCCGACTTTCCAGACGATGCCGGAAGCGTCGGAACCACCGATGTGGTGGCCGTACTCAGGATGGTCGCCGTAGGGGAAGACCGATACGGGCTCGGCGAGGCCGGCCCAGACGTTGTTGAAGTTGACGCCGGCAGCCATCACGCGGACGATTACTTCGAAGGCCCCGGGCTCAGGGGTCTCGATGTCCTCGAACTGGAAGGCCTTGTTCGGTTCGTTGCCTTCAGTTTCGGGGCGGATGACCCAGGCGGCCATCGTCTCGGGCAGCTCTCCCGGCTCCACATCAAGTTTGCTCACATCAGCGACGTCTACAGACACTTCGTTCCTCTCGCGGGGTCGGTTGGGTCCTGAAAGTTCCCCGGGATGGTACCCGTAGCCCGGACCAAAGGCATATTTAGGCAAAACTCAAAATTTATGCTGGCATGTCAAACTATCGCGCGTGATCGCGACCGAACCCACGCCCGCATTTCCTCGTCGGGCGCGCCGCCTGAAAATGGCCGTTCAGGCCCTGTTCGCATTCGCGGCTATCGCCGCACTTGCCGGCTGTTCGACCATCGGTGAGAAGGAAGGGGTGACCGTTGGATCGGGCGGTGAAGTAAAGGCGGCCACCACGACGAACTTCATCACCGACCTGGTGCATCAGGTCGGTGGAGAGCGGGCGGAAGTGACCGGTCTGATGGGCGCCGGGGTAGACCCGCATCTCTACAAGGCCAGTGCCGGCGACGTCGAGGATCTGCGCAACGCCGACGTGATCTTTTACAGCGGGCTCTACCTCGAAGCCAAGATGCAGGATGTTTTCGAGGAGATCGGGGAGAGCAAACCGGTCTTCGCGGTCACCGACCGCATGCCCCGGGACCAGTTGCTGGCCGCCCCCTCGGGAGCGCCTGCCGAGGAGGAGTACGACCCCCACGTCTGGTTTGACGTCTCTCTCTGGATGTACGCCGTTGAAGAGGTACGGGACGGGCTGATCGAGGTTGACCCGTCCGGGGCGGACATCTACCGGGCCAATGCGCGCCGGTATCTGAAACAACTGAACGCTCTCGATCGGGAGGTCCGGCGCAAGCTCAGAACGATCCCCGCTGGCCGCCGGGTGCTGGTCACTTCTCATGATGCCTTTCGCTATCTCGGGAAGCGCTACGGAATCGACGTCGCCGCGATCCAGGGCCTGTCGACTGCAGCCGAGGCAACCACCAGCGACATCGAGCGGGTCGCCGCAGTAATCGCTGACCGCGGGGTGAAGGCGGTCTTCATCGAGTCAAGCGTGCCACCCCAGACGATCGAATCCGTACTCGCCTCAGCCGAGCAACAGGGACAGGACGCTGAGGTTGGCGGCGAGCTTTTCTCCGACGCAGCAGGCGAAGACGGAACTCCGGAAGGGACATACATCGGAATGTTGAGAAGCAACGTCGACCACCTTGTGGAGGGCCTGAGATGAGTGCTGCGAGTGAACTGAAGGCACCTGCCCTCGAAGTGCGGCGGCTGACCGCCTCCTACTCGTCAAGACCTGCTCTCTGGGATGTGGACGCGGAATTTCCCGAGTCGAGCCTGGCCGCGATCGTTGGTCCGAACGGGGCGGGCAAGTCAACGCTGCTCAAGGCGATCGTCGGTCTGCAGCCTGTAGACGCCGGACATGTGCTGATCGACGGCAAGCCTGCCAGCGAGAATCTTGACCGGGTTGCCTATGTGCCCCAGCGTGACGCAGTCGACTGGGACTTCCCGATAACCGTGAAAGAAGTGGTTGAGATGGGCCGTTACCGCGAGGCCGGCTGGATCAGCCGGCTCGGGCAGCGGGATCACGAGCTGGTCGACCAGGCGATCGAGCGGGTCGGCATGGGTCCCTTCGCAAGGAGGCAGATCGGAGAACTCTCCGGTGGACAGCGCCAGAGGGTCTTCATCGCCAGGGCCCTGGCCCAGGAAGCCCCGCTGATGCTGCTCGATGAACCCTTCGCCGGAGTCGATGCCCGGACCGAGTCCGCGTTGCTTGACCTGCTCCTGTCGATCCGGGACGGAGGCCGCACGGTGGTCGTGGTCCACCACGACATCGGAACGGTCAGGTCAAGGTTCGACTGGGCACTTCTGCTCAACGTGAGGACCGTCGCCTGCGGCCCGGTCGCTGAATCACTGAGCCCCGATTCGCTCCGGCGGGCTTACGGAGGATCGGCGGGAGGCTCGGACGTGGAGTTGGGCGAGTGGACTGGCTGATCAACCTCCTGCCGTTCAGCTACACCGACTCCGTCGTTTTCATCGGAGCGGTGATCCTGGGCGTCGCCGCTGGCGTACTCGGTGCTTTTGCGGTGCTCCGCCAGCGCAGCCTGGTCGGCGATGCACTCTCCCACGCGACCCTTCCCGGAGTCTGCGTGGCCTTCATCGCCACCGGCGCCAAAGACGCCTCGACCCTTGCGGTCGGGGCAGCCGTGGCCGGCTTCATCGGAGCCGCGATGATCCTCGCCATCGAGCGCACCGGCCGGATCCGTCCCGACGCCGCGATCGGCGTCGTACTGACCAGCTTCTTCTCGCTCGGGATCGTGCTGCTGACTTTTCTTGCGAACTTCAACAACGCCAACCAGGCGGGGCTCGACAGGTACCTCTTCGGTCAGGCAGCCGGATTGCTGGAAAGTGACCTGGTCGCAATGGGGTCACTCTGTGCGGTCTCCCTGCTCCTTGTGGCACTGGCCTTCCGGCCGCTCAAGACCGCCCTCTTCGACATGTCCTTCGCCGGATCTGTCGGACTTCCGGTCAGGCTGATCGAACTTGCGATGACCGCGATGCTGGTCATCGCGATCGTCATCGGAGTGCGAACCGTGGGGGCGATCCTGATGGTGGCGATGCTGGTCGTGCCGACCGTTACCGCCCGACAACTGACCAGCCGCCTCTCGCTGCTCCTGGTGATCGCCGGGATCGTCGGAGCAATGGTTGGTTCAACCGGGGCGCTGATTTCCGCCTCGGCGACGCTGCCGACCGGACCGACGATCGTGATCGTCGGCTTCTGTGTCGCCCTGATGGCAATTCTTCTCGCACCGCGCAGAGGAGTTCTCTGGCGATCCGGGAAATTGTTGCGTGACCGTCGCCGCGCCCTTAATGAAGGTGTCCTGATCGACCTCGAGACAGCACTTCACGCGGGAGCGCCTCCCACAACCGAAGAGCTGGCGACTCTCAGCGGGCGACCGGCCTCGCAGGTTAAGAAAGGACTCAGGGATCTCGACCGGGCCGGGGCCCTGAGAACCGAACAGGGCAGGATCCACCTGACCGAGTCCGGCGCCGGCATGGTTCACGCCCTTCTCCATCAGCGAAGCCTCTGGAGTGCCTGGCTCGAGTACGGCTGGACCCTCGACATCCCCGATGCCCGTGAACCGGATCCGCGGGACCTGAAGTCCTCACTCGGAGACGACCTGACCAACACGCTGCTCCAGCGGGCCCGGGAGGGAGGGTGGACCGCGTCGTGAGCGACGACCTGGCGATCATCCTGACAGCGGTCCTGCTCGGCACTGCCTGCGGGCTGCTGGGGCCATTCCTCATCCTGAAGCGACAGGTTCTGCTCTCCGACGCAGTTGCCCATGCGGTACTGCCCGGCATCGTCCTGGTTTTCCTGCTCTTCGGTTCGCGCGCGCCTCTCGCGGTGATTGTCGGGGCCGGCGTGTTCGCTGTGATCTGCGTGCTCGGGGTCGAGCTGATCCGGAACACGGGGCTGGTCCATGCCGATGCCGCGATCGGGCTCGTGTTTCCGGTGCTGTTCGCCCTCGGAGTGATCGGGGTGACCGAATTTGCCGAAGGTGTCCACCTCGACCTCGACTCGACCATTTACGGTGAGATCGCCTTCACGCCGTTCCGGACCTGGGAATTCTTCGGCCTCGAACTGGCGAGGTCCCTGCCGCTTCTGGGAACCGTGACCCTGGTCAACCTGGTGCTGCTGATCCTGTTCTGGAAAGAACTGAAGGTGACTACATTCGACCCTTCCTTCGCCAAGGTCAACGGCATTTCGCCCACCCTGGTTTCCCGGCTGCTGCTGATCGCGGTTGCGGTAACCGCGGTTACCGCTTTCGAATCGGTCGGAGCCATCCTCGTGGTCACCATGCTGATCGTCCCGGCCGCAACCAGCTACCTGCTCACGGTGCGCCTTCTGCCGATGGTGGTGGTCAGTGTGCTTGTGGCCTGGGTGGCGGCGGTCGGTGGCTACGGCTCCGCTGTCTCGCTCGACGCTTCGATCGGCGGGGCGATGGGAATGGTCGCCGCCTTCTGTTTCCTGCTGGCACTGCTCTTCGCACCGAAGTACGGGTTCATCACCCGCACGATTGTCAGGACCCGTCGGCGTTCCCTGACCGCGGGACCGCCGCCTTCGGTGCCGGAGCCGGCTGGCCGACGGTCAGCCTGACCGCGCCAGACTGCGCAGGGGGCAGGTGACCTGTCCCGCGCAGATCAGGGAAGCAGCAGGTCGCCGCCGGAGGAAACCCGGCTGGGACCGACATTCAGCCGCGCGGTGCCACTGCTGGCCGGCGAGCTGAGCAGGTAGATCCCGGTCGGCAAAGCGATGCCGAAAGAAGCCGACCCGTTCGGGGTGAGAACGACACGGCGTCCGACCGGTCCCTGCAGTCGCAGGAAGGTGGCGCGATCGGTCAGATTCGCGATCGCGACATTGACCACGGCGGGGTCATCGTTTCCGGTCTGGAATTGCGGCGCATTAGCGTTCTGGTTGACGTATGGCTGGCGGGCGCCGGGTTCACCGACACCGATTCCTTCCGCAGCCGTCGCGTCGATCGTGTCTTCGGTGACGGAAACACTGACCACGGTCGGGACCGGCGGCCGGGGTTCATTCTCATGGCTCTCGGAACCGCAGCCCGCAAGCGCGGCGCATGCAGCCACAAGGGCGGCGGCTGTGAACCAGGTTCCCCTCACAGCCCGAAATCTACCCGACCGCGTGGCGTCAACCGGTCCAGACCGATTCCCGGGCGTCCAGCATCTCGTCCAGTTGGCGCTGGATGCGGGCCCTAATCCGTTCGCTGATCTCCTGGATCTCAGCTGGATCGTCGATCGTTTCGACCGGATACCCGGACATGTCGATCGGTTCCATGAAGCGAATCTTGAACTTCGAAGGCATGTACATGAGCGGCGCAGCGAGGCCGAAATGGGGGAATGAAGGGGTGAGGGGAAAGTAGATCAGCCCGGAGAGTTTCTGAAGCAGCTTGAAATGGGCGAAGATCGGCATCGCCTCCTCAGCTCCAACCAGCGCGACCGGCACGATCGGCACACGGGCACGAATCGCGGTCCGCACGAAACCTCCACGGCCGAACCGGCGCAGTTTGTAGCGCTGCCAGTAGAGCTTGCGGGTGCCCTTCTGACCTTCCGGGAAGACCACGGCGAGGCGACCCTCGTCATGGAGCAGCCGCTGGGCGTTCTCCCTGTGAGCCGGGACCAGCCCCATCTTGTTGACCAGCATCGATACCCCGGGATAGCCTTTGAACCAATGCTCGCCGAGCATGTAGAGGGGACGAGGATTCGGATGCTCGTTGCGGACCGCCTGCATGATCATCGGCGCATCCGGAGGCAGGGCACCGGAATGGTTGGAGACGATCAGGGCCCCGTTCTCGGAAGGAACGTTCTCGATCCCCTCGACTTCGACCCTGAACCAGTACCGGTAATAGAAGTTCAGGATCGGCTCCATCAGCGAAACGACCGTTTCGGAACGCCCCCAGTCATCAAGAGCCCGGTCGGGTTCCGCAGCGGGCAGTAGATCACGCAGGTCAGCGAGACTCAGTAGTTCCGCCGCCGCCCGGCTGGCTTCAGCCGCCGCGGCCTCGCGGGAATCGGCAAATTCATCAGCCCGGGGATCCCATGCCGGTGTCTCCTCCAGGTCACGGGGTTTGCCGTTGCCGTTTCCGTTGCCATTGCTGGCACCAGCCGATCCCCCGAACAGCGGGCTGTCGGAGCCGAGCTTTCCGCCACCCAGGCCCTGTCGTCGGACCTCGCTCATACCAGCGGGTCCTCCAGAAATGGCAGCTCGACCACTTCAGCTTCGACTTCCCCTTCAGCGGTTTCGACGATCACGCTGGTCCCTGGCTCTGCCTCCTTGCGAAGGATCGAGAGAGCGATGCGGCCGCTGGCCGGGGAAAGTACGGTCGTCCCGACCTGCCCGAGTTCCCGGTCCCCGAGCCTGACCGGGTCGCCGCTGCTGACCGGCCCGCCGGCCTTCAGGCCACGCAGGTGGCGGTTGGGTCGACCCTTGTAGTGGAGTCGCGCGACCGGTTCCTGGCCGATATAGCAACCCTTGGTGAAGCTGATCGCCCGATCGACGATTCCGGCCTCCGCCGGCATGTTCGAATCGCTCATGTCGAAACCGAACCGGGGCCGACCGAGCTCGACCCGGAGGATTTCGGCCGCGGCTTCGGAAACCGGCAATGCGCGGTCGACCTCGAGCTGGGCCCGGACCGCATCGCCCGATTCCGGCCAGCAGATCACATCGAGTCCGGAAGCGGTAGCGACTACCAGGCAATCCGCTCCCGCAATCGTCGCTTCGGCGAAGTCATTCTCGCTTCCCGGAGCGAGGCTGACTACCCCGAAAGCCCCCGGACCGATCAGAGAGAACAGACTGCGTTCAGTGCCGCGCACCTCGACCTTGCGGCCGATCTTGTACATGGACAGGTGTTTGAGCAGCGTGTCGGCAGTAGCCGACTCGGTGTCGATCAGGAAGGAGTCATCCGCGATTCGCAGGATCCGCATGTCGGCCTGGAGGTGACCCTTGCGGTCGAGCAGAGCGGCATAGACGCCGGAGCCCGAATCCAGCTCCTCCGTCTCGTTGGTGACCTGACCCTGCAGAAACTCCGCTGAATCAGGGCCGCTCACCTCGAGCCAGGAGTGGTCCGAGCGTTCGACCAGGCCACATTCTTCCCGGATCTGCCGGTACTCGGCGTCAAGATCCGGCTGGGTCACAAAAGACATGTTCGGATTCTACGCCGGGCTATCGGTAGGCTAGGCCCCGATGGCGCTCTCCCGGAATTTTCAGGAAGTACTCGACTCATTGCCAGCCGACTGGACTGACCTGGAGTTCGACCTTCGGATCGACGACGAAGACCGCTACATCGATGCCTCGGTTCACCTCACGTTGATCAACGCCCAGCCCTATTCGCGGGCTGAATGGCACTGGCGTGTACCGGTCGCACACAGCTTCGGCAAGGCCGCAGCACCGGAAACGGTGATCGGAGTTCTCAACCGGCTCGACAGCGAAGGCTTCACCGGAGAGCTGGCCCTGCGCGAAGTGCGGGAAGGTCGCTCCGAAGTGGTCCAGATGTGGGGCCGACCGGAGAGCGTCCGGGAAGAGTTCCGGCAGCGCCGCTCTCTCTGAGGTCAGCTTGGCCTTCGTGCTCGCAGTCGTTCCGGACCTGATGCTCTCGAGCAAGGTCAGCGCCATGCTCACTGCGGCCGGTCATGAAGTCAAGACCATCTCGGCCGCACCCGAACCTGAAGGATTCCCGTATGACCTCGTGGTCTGTGACCTCGAAGCCACAGATCCGGTGGAGATCTCAGCCCTGCCTGCACCGGCGATCGGTTTCTACTCCCACGTGGACGTTGAAACCAGGGATCGGGGGCGGGAGGCCGGCCTTGAGCTGGTGATTCCCCGCTCGAGGATGGCCCGGGAGCTTCCCCATCTGGTCGCCCGGCTGCTTTCCTGAGGGCAGGAAATACCCGTCTCGCGGCGTATATTGAGAGGCCCACACCAAGCGACCCCACATTGCCTCCGCGCAGGTCGGACCGGGCTGTAGTTAGACTGGCCCGGCTCGCCGCTTTCGGCGGGGTGCAATCGACACAAGCCACGGGAGGTTTGACTTCAATGCAAGATCGCGGTCTCGCCGCATACATCGCCGAACTGCTCGGAACGTTCTTCCTTGTGTTCGGAATCACACTGGTCGGCGTACTTTTCATTGCCGTTGGCGACAACGCCTCATTCGGCTCTGACTTCGCGGTCGTCGGTCTGACCTACGCCTTCATCCTCACGGCGCTGATTTTCGCCTTTGGCGGAGCCAGTGGTGGCCACTTCAACCCGGCAATCACACTTGGCGCAGCGCTGATGAAGAAAATCGCCGCGGTTGACGCGGTGATCTACATGCTGGCCCAGCTCTCCGGTGGTGTCCTCGGTGCCCTGATGACCAAGGCACTGCTCGAAGACGAAGGTCGGGCTGCCAACTACGGTGCGGCAACGATAAGTCCGCTGCTCAGCGGCAACTTCGCCGGCGCCGTGGTCGAATGCCTCGGTACTTTCCTGCTGGTGCTCGCCGTACTCGCCGTGGCTCTCGGCGTCCGTTCCGTCAAGGACTGGGCCCCGCTCGCCATCGGCCTCACGCTCGGTGTCGTCGGACTGATCCTGGTTCCGCTCACCGGCGGCGCCGTCAACCCGGCCCGCTGGTTCGGCCCAGCGCTCGTCTCCGGCGAATGGGGCGGCGTCTGGCCGTACCTCGTCGGCGAGATCGTCGGCGCCATCCTGGCCTTCGTGGTCTACAAGTTCATCATTGCTCCGGGATCCGGTGACAAGCCAGATGCCG
>JAUPTY010000058.1 GCA_030917845.1 Actinomycetota bacterium
GCAAGCCGGGAGCGCGCTTCTGAGATCATCAGTGGTCTGACCTAGACCGTCGTTTCCTGATTCAGACCATGAGCTTCTTCGTCGCATTCCTTGCCTTCAGCGCCCTGATCGTCCTCCACGAGGCCGGTCACTTCTTCGCGGCCAAAGCCGTGGGGATGCGGGTCGAGAAGTTCTACCTCTTCTTCCCGCCGAAACTGGTCGGAATGAAAAAAGGCGAGACTGAGTACGGGGTCGGCATGATCCCCCTCGGCGGCTTCGTGAAGATCACCGGGATGAACCCGGACGAGGAACTGCCGCCGGAAGTAGCCGCCCGGGGCTATTACAAACAGCCGGTCTGGAAGCGGATCTTCGTGATCGGAGCGGGCCCCGCCGTCAACATAATTCTCGCCTTCCTGATTCTCTGGTTCCTGGCCTTCGGCATTCAGCAGCCGAGCCAGAACATCGCCGAGGTGGCGCCCGAGACACCGGCGGCAGCCAAGCTGCTGGCCGGCGACCGGATCATCTCGGTCGACGGCGTGAGCGGGGACCAGGAAGCGATCGCCAACCAGATCGCTTCGCACCGCTGTGCCGGCGAACAGACCGACGGCTGCAAGGCGACCGAGCCGGCAGAAGTCGTGGTGATGCGCGACGGTGAACGCAGGGCCTTCGAGATCACCCCGGTCTATGACGCCGCAGCCGAACGGAGCCGTCTCGGCTTCGCGTTCGGCTACGAAGACGCCAATCCGGGACCCTTCGAGGCCGCCAGGATCTCCGCCGACTACATGTGGTTCGTGACTTCGAGCACCGTCTCCGCACTCTCCCAGCTCTACAAGTCCGAGCAGCGTGAACAGCTCTCCGGCGTAGTCGGCAGCTACGAGGTGACCAGGCAGGCTGTGGATGTGGGGGCACGGGAGGCGCTGACCCTGATCGCCCTGATCAGTCTCTCGCTCGGCATCATCAACCTCTTCCCGTTCCTGCCTCTGGACGGTGGCCACATTTTCTGGAGCGTGGTCGAGAAGATTCGGGGAAGACCGGTTCCCTTCGCCGTCATGGAAAGAGCCGGGCTGATCGGTTTCGCTTTGGTAATCGGTCTGTTCATCCTCGGCCTCAACAACGACATAGGCCGCCTCACCGGTGAAGGCTTCAACGTGAGGTAGCGGTCTTCCCCGGACTCTAGGGGGTAGCCCCTATAGGTCTTTCCCCTCGACTCGGATACATTTCGGGCGCGTCATCTTTTGGAGAGAGCAGAGGAGGAACAGGTGCAGACGTCTCAGACGGTGACCCAGTTCGATGGTGGCCCAGCCGTAGAACCCGATTTCAAGAATCTCTATGAGGCATTCCAGAACACTGTTTCCCGCAAAGGAGACAGCCTGGCGATCAAGTCAGAGGAAGAAGGGGTCGAGCTCAGCTGGAATGATCTTGACAAGCGGGTAAGGTCCATTGCAGGCGGCCTGCACGCTCTCGGCATCAAGCGGGGGGACCGTGTCGGCATGCTGCTCGGAGCCCGCTCCGACTTCATTCCGATCGACCTCGCAGCGGTTTCGCTCGGAGCCCTGCCTTGCTCGATTTACCAGACGCTCGCTCCGGACCAGATCCAATATGTGGTCGAGGATTCCGGAACCGGGCTGATCATCACCGAGACCGCCTTTCTGGAGAATCTGCTCGAAGCACGGAAGAACCTGCCCGGCCTTGAAAGGGTGATCGTGCTCGACGGCGACGGCGGCGACATGACCATGGTCGAACTGGAGGCGATGGACCCCGAATTCGACCCCGCACCTTTCGCCGCGGAAGTCGGACTCGATGATCCGCTCACCCTGATTTACACCTCGGGGACCACCGGTCCTCCAAAAGGGGTCCTGCTGACCCAGGGCAACCTGATGACGATGCTGACTACGGTCATGCATTCGGTGCTTGACATCCCGCCGGATGGCGGTCGGGTCATCTCCTGGCTGCCCGCAGCCCACATTGCAGAGCGTTGCGCGAACTATTACACCCCCGTCATGCATGGCCTCGAAGTCCACATCTGCCCTGACCCGAAGCGGATCATCGAGTTCCTGCCAAAGGTGCGACCGGCCTGGTTCTTCGCCGTGCCACGCATCTGGGAGAAGCTGAAGGCCGGCCTCGAGAGCAACCTGGCTAGTCTGCCTGAAGAGCAGCGCGAGAGGACCCTCGCCAGCCTGAACGCTGCAATCCGGAAAGTCAAACTGGAACAGGCCGGAGAGGAAGTTCCCCCGGAGCTCGCAGCCGGCGTTGCCGCTGCCGACGAGGCTTTGTTCTCGAACCTTCGTGTCGCCTTGGGCTTTGACGAAGCCGTCGCGGTCAGCGCCGGCGCGGCTCCGACTCCGGTCGAGGTTCTCGAGTTCTTCCACGCAATCGGAATTCCGGTCGGTGAACTCTGGGGCCTCTCTGAAACTTGCGGCGTGATCTCGATAAACCCGCCCTCGAAAATCAAGATCGGCACCGTCGGACCGCCGGTGCCCGGAGTCGAGATGAAGGTTGCCGAGGATGGCGAACTGCTGTGCCGGAGCCCCTTCGTGATGAAGGAGTACCGGAACAAGCCCGAGAAGACGGCCGAGACCATCGTCGACGGCTGGCTTCTGACTGGTGACATTGGCGAGATCGACGAGGAGGGCTACATCAGCATCCTCGATCGCAAGAAGGAACTGATCATTAATGCTGCTGGCAAAAACATGTCCCCAGCCAACATCGAGGCCCAGATCAAGGTTTCCTCGCCGCTGATCAATCAGGCCGTGACAATCGGTGACAGCCGACCGTACAACGTGGCCCTGATCGTGCTCGATCCGGACTTCCTTCCTGTCTGGGCGAGTCAGAACGGAATCGAAGGTTCCTTCGAGGACCTGGCTGGCGACGAAAGGGTCGAAGCCGCGATTCAGGCCGCCGTGGAGGAAGCAAACAGCAAGATGGCGAGGGTCGAGCAGATCAAGAAGTTCAAGCTGATCCCGGGCGAGTGGCGGCCCGGTGGCGATGAGCTCACTCCGACCATGAAGCTGAAGCGCAAGCCGATTGCCGAGAAGTACGAAGACGAGATTGAGGACCTCTACGCGGGCTGAGTAGCATCGCCCACCCATGATCGAGCCCCGCGCCCTGGAGCGCATCGCACTGACAAGACTGCCTGAACTTCAGGTGGCAAGCGGCCTCTTCCGGGCAACAGCACGGATTGAAGGCGTCGAGGACGAAACCGAGATGGGTACGACCCTCCAGGCGGGGATCGTCGTCCTGCTAGGTCTGCTCCGAGCCGAGGAAGCTGAAGTGGATCAACCGTTTTCAATCGGGGCCCTGCGGACGAGGATCCTCGGTGACCTGGGAAATGACGGAGTCACTCCGGGGGAACTCGGTCTCGCACTCTGGGCAGAATCCCGGGCTGGAGGAGAGGCGATCGGCGAGATCGACGGCCTGATTCGCCGGGCGACGGTCGGTGGCTTCGAGAAGGTTCCGCTGGAGCAGCTTGCCTGGCTCGCATCTGGTCTTACCGAGAGCGGCGTACTGACCGGTGATCTGGCCGGAGGACTGGTCGGCGATGTGACCGATGAACTTCTCGGCCGGGTCAATCCCGGCACCGGCATGGCCCTCGATGTTCACACCAGGAGGCTTGGCAGCGCAGTGCCGGTGGCGAGCCAGTTTCATCTGCTTCATGCGCTCTGCCACCTGATCCGGTCGGGGCTCGACCAGCACCGCCTGGAGGCAGAAAAGCTGGCGGCGAGCCTGCTCGCTCTCCAAAGGCAGGACGGAGCATGGCCCGGTCTGATCGATCCTGCCCACAACTCGGCAGCAGTGATCTACCCGGTGCTTACCGTGACCCAGTTGGCGGTTGGCCCGATTGCTCTCCGCGCCGCCCGGGAGCTGGGCCTCACCGGAGATTTCGACGGTTCCATCGAACGGGCGCTCGACTGGGCCTCGGAAAACAACGCACTTGGACGAAAGCTTATTCACGCCGAGGACGCACGAATTGATCGCGGAATACTCCCCAGACGAACTCCAGGCGCCTTGGGCCGGGGAATCAGCTCGGCAGCGAGACGGATCCGCGGTCAGGCTTTCGAGCCGGATGCGAAGCAACTGATCATCGATCCTGCTGCGTCATCCGAGGATCTGGGCTGGGTCCTCGAAGCCTGGGCTGGACGCTAGGGCGGCAGGCTGCTCCGGTAGCCTGCATCGGTAGTGGCATCGAAAAGACAGATATTTGTAGGCCGGGTCCCGGTCGGAGGTGGAGCGCCGGTAGCGGTCCAGACCATGACCAAGACCGAGACGGCCAATCTTGAGGCGACGATGGACCAGATCAACAAGGTCGCCGAGGCCGGAGCCGACATCGTCCGGGTGGCGGTTCCGCGGGACAAGGACATCGAGGCACTGAGGACGATCGTCAAACAGTCCCCGATACCGATCATCGCCGACATCCACTTCAATCACACCCTCGCGCTAAAGGCGATCGACGCCGGAGCCGACTGCATCCGGCTGAATCCGGGAAATATCGGGGGCCGGGACAAGGTTGCCGAGGTAGCCGAACTGGCCAACCTCAAGGGGACTCCAATGCGGATCGGGGTCAACTCCGGCTCGCTGCCCAAGCATCTCCACGCTCTCGAGCGAGAGAACCCGGTCGATGCGCTTGTCACCGCCGCCGTGGAATTTGTCGAGCTGATGGAGGGCCTTGATTTCACCAACTTCAAGGTCTCGATCAAGTCGACCAACGTGCCGAACACCATTGCCGCAAACCGGCGGCTCTCGGAGAAGATTCCTTATCCAATTCACCTCGGAATCACCGAGGCCGGCACCAAGTGGTCGGGCTCCCTGAAGAGTTCGGTCGGTCTGGGCGCCCTGCTTGCTGACAACATCGGTGACACGGTGCGGATCAGCCTTTCCACCTTCCACGCGGAAGAGGAAGTCAAGGTCGCCTGGGAGATCCTCAAGGCCCTCAAGCTGAGGGAGCGCGGACCTGTGCTCATCGCCTGCCCGACCTGTGGCCGCCTTCAGTTCGACATGGACGCCGTCGTGGCCGAGGTCGAGCAACGACTCGAGCAGTACGAAGAGCCGATCGAAGTGGCTGTGCTCGGTTGCGCGGTGAACGGCATCGGCGAGGCCAAGGGGGCAGACTTCGGCATCGCCGGGGCAAAGAACGAGGGAGTCGTTTTCGCCAAAGGCAAGGCAATCAAGAAAGTCCCGACCTCGAAGCTGGTCGACACACTCTTCGAGCAGATCGAACTTTCCCTTGACCGCGAAGGACAGGTTGAGTTCGACGAACAGGAGTCCGCAGAGGGCGAAGCCTGGGTACGCAAGATCGAAGAAGAAAATGCCGGTGACCTCACACCGGAGAAAATCGCCAGGCTGGAACATGAGGCATCGCAGAAGGCGGAGAACGACAAGTTGCTCGTCGATGAAGAAGGTTCTCCTACCGCCGGACGCCGGTTCACCCGGGCCTGATCTTGGATCGTCCGAGCAGGACGGCGGGGTACGTGGCGATGTTTCGGGCCGCGGAGTCCGCACGCCCGGCAGACCAGAGGCTCTTTGACGATCCTTACGCCGCAGCATTCCTGGACGGGAAGCTGAAGTTCGGGGCGCGACTCGCCCGGGACCGGTTCGGACAGAGGCTCGTCTGTCACTACATCGATCGGAACTGGCCTGGCTCGCGTCCTTCGGTGGTGATCCGCACCAAACTGATCGATGACGCGGTTACCGCGGCACTCGACAATGGCGCAGAGCAACTGGCGATTCTCGGGGCCGGATATGACACAAGAGGAATGCGACTTGAAGCAGCCGCCCCGATTCAGGTATTCGAACTTGACCAGCCAGCCACCCAGGATCGCAAGAAGTCAAGGGTGATCGACCTGGATGGCAGACTTCCAGCCAACATCGAGTACGTGCCGTTTGATCTGCTCGAGGAAGGCGTCGGGGTGCCGCTGGAAAGGGCCGGGTTCCACTCAGGGGTCAGATCGGTCTACATCTGGGAGGGAGTCCTTAGTTATCTGACTCCGAAAGCAGTTGACCAGACGCTCGCCTGGGTCGCCCGCAGCGGGGCGTCCGGAAGCAGAATCGTCTTCTCCTATGTCGACATCTCGCTTCTCGAGAGCAACGAGGCGGGCGCGCCCGAGCCACCGTGGTCCGCCCGGGTGGCGAAGGTGGGGGAGCCTTTCAGATTCGGGATCGACCACCGGAAGATGGAAGAGTTTCTCGGAGATCGTGGGCTTCGCCTCCTGTGGGACCTGTCAACCGCGGAAGCTCTTGAGCGGTACCCGGTTCCGGGCGGTGAGGCGGCCCCGGCTTTCTACCGGGTGGCAGAGGCCGAAGTTCGGCCTGGCCGATAGTCTGCGGCTTCGATGACCCGGATCTCGCGAAGCCTCCTGCCTACCCTGAAAGACCCTCCAGCTGACGCCGAAGCGATCAGCCACAAGCTGCTGGTCCGGGCCGGAATGATCCGCCAGATCGGGGCCGGTCTCTGGACTTACCTTCCCGCCGGATTGCGGGCCCATAGGAAGGCGGAACAGATCATCCGGGAGGAGATGGACAGGATTGGTGGTCAGGAAATCTCCATGCCGATACTGCAGCCGTCAGAGCCCTGGGAGAAGACGGACCGCTACGGGATCGACGAACTCTTCAAGCTCGAGGACCGCAAGGGCTCGCCGATGGTCCTCGCCATGACTGGCGAGGAATGCGTCACCGGCCAAGTCGCGAACGAAGTCCGCTCCTACCGTGACCTGCCCCAGCTGCTCTACCAGATCCAGACCAAGGAGCGGGATGAACCCCGTCCCCGGGCCGGCATCCTCCGAACCCGCGAATTCATGATGAAAGACGCCTACAGCTTTGATCGTGACGAGGCCGGACTGGACGAGACCTACAACCTCTGTATCGAGGCCTACGACCGGATATACGACCGGACCGGCATCCGCTGGTATCGGGTCGAAAGTGACGTCGGCATGATGGGGGGTACGGTCGCCCACGAGTACATGGCGCCCTGCGAAGCCGGCGAAGACACAGTGGCCGTGGCGCCGGGATACGCGGCGAATGTCGAGGTAGCCTCTGCGAATCCACGGCCGGTTCCGTCAGGCGAGGAGCTTGATGCCCCGGAGGAAATCGAAACGCCCGGGCTGAGAACCATCGCCGACGTGGCCGGGGCTCTCGGAGTTGATCCCGGAACTCTGGTCAAATCCGTTCCGGTTGTTACCGACGCCGGGGACTTCGTGCTGGTCCTGGTTCGAGGCGACCATCAGGTAAACGAGATCAAGCTGACCAACTCTCTCGGAATCGCATCGCGACCTGCAAACGAAAGCGAGATCGAGGAAAAGCTCGGTCCGGCCGGTTCCATCGGACCTGTCGGCACCTCGGTGAGGATCCTCAAAGACAAGGCGATTTCCGGTGGCGGCCTGATTGTGGGTGCGAACAGTCCCGATCTCCACCTGAAGGGCGTCGAGGCGGGCCGCGACTTCACCTTCGAGGAAGCCGACATCAGATCAGTAATCGAGGGGGACACGACCGACGACGGCCATCCGATAACCCTCGAGCCGGCAATCGAGATCGGCAACATCTTCAAGCTCGGCACCCGCTACAGCGTGCCGCTCGGAGCAACCTTCCTTGACGAGAACGGCAAGGAGCAGCCCGTCGTCATGGGTAGCTACGGGATCGGGCCGGCGCGGATCGTGGCTGCGGCCGCTGAGCAGTTCGCTGACGAAAAGGGGCTCTCATGGCCGATGGCACTTGCTCCCTGGCAGGTTCACCTGGTTTCACTCTCAAAATCGGATGAACCGGAACGGGCCGAGGCCGACCGTCTCTACGAGGAGCTCCTCGAAGCCGGGATCGAGGTCATTTACGACGATCGGGATGCCGGAACCGGTCAGAAGCTGACCGACGCCGAGCTAGTCGGATGCCCGCTGAGAATCATTGTCGGACGGCGGGGTCTGGCCGACGGCATCTACGAAGCGAGCGTTCGTAAAACCGGTGCGGAACATCGAATTCCGGTCGAAGGGGGCGCCGCGTCCGTCGGCGAGCTGCTCGCCTCGCTCACCGGTTCGGACTGATGGGCGACGCCGCACCTTTCGGCAAGGGGAAAGTCCGTCGGCTCTTCGGACTTGACCGGAGCGGGGCCGAGCCGGAGCCGACCCGGGCAGGCCAGCCGCTGCGGCCATTCACAATCCCCAACTTCATCGGCTACCTGCGGCTGCTCGGCATTCCGCTCTTTCTCTGGGTTGCGTTCAGTTCCGGGGACGGTCGCGACTGGACCGCTGCCGTGCTCTTTTTCCTGATTGCCGGCGGGGACTACGTTGATGGCTTCCTCGCCCGGGTAACCGGCCAGTACAGCCGGCTTGGTGCCCTGATGGATCCGGTGATCGATCGGTTGACGATTTTCTCCGGACTCATGGTCTGTTGGCATTTCGACCTCCTGCCTCACTGGATGCTGGCGCTGCTGCTGGTTCGGGAGCTGGCGACGCTTATGCTCGCGCGGTGGGGCCTCTCGCATGGAGTCGACATCGAGGTCAACTGGTTCGGCCGGGTAGCGGTCTTCCCGGTGATGACATCGCTGTGTTTCGCGATGTTCTGGGACAGCTGGGTGCCGACGGCCCTCCTCGCGATCGGCATCGTGCTGGGAGTGATCGCAACTTACCTGTACGCGAGGGTTGGGCGAGACCAGATCCACGCCAGCCAGGCCGCCGCCGCCGCGGAAGAATCGGCCCAACAGTAAAGCCTGAGTTGAAGGTTAGGGTCGGGCCGTATAATGGCCTTCATGGCGACCCACTGTCCCGAATGCGGCTTCATAAACCAGGAAGCCGCGAACTACTGTCAGAAGTGCGGCAACTTCATCGGGGTGCGTGAGGGTGGCGACGAGCAGCGGACTTCGACCTACCAGGTTGGTGAGACCGGCGAGATCGAAGCGGTCGACATCGACGCCGAGGTTGAACGGACCGGCGCTGCGCTGGTAATCCGCAGCGGTGGGGGCCGGGCTGGCGAGACCTTTTCGATGGAAGAGGAAAGAGTCGCAATCGGCCGCAGCCCCGATGCCGGCGTTTTTCTTGACGACGTCACGGTGTCCCGCAATCACGCTCTCCTGGTCGCTCGCGGCGACGGCGCCTACATCGACGATCTTGGCTCCCTGAACGGTACGTATGT
>JAUPTY010000059.1 GCA_030917845.1 Actinomycetota bacterium
TTGATACGCCGAGATCGGCAAAAGACTGCTTGGACATGCTGTTCTACTTCCTGTGAGTTATGTGAGGGGAGATCCGGTAACCCCAAAACGCCGGTGAACCGGACGAAAACAGGAAGGAACTGAACCTCGATCGCATCCAATCGGGACAACGACCGCTAGACACCGTAGCAGGCCACATAAAGGAAACCTCTGCACAGGGCAACTTTCCCCGGACTTCGCGGCACCCCGACCACAGGCCCTATACCCTTGTTGACCCGCGAGTCAACATCTCGCATCCACTGCGGGCAAACCGCCCGCGAGGCTCTCACTCACCAAGCTCCGGAGGATCAAGAAACCTCATGTTCGTACACAAGGCAGCCGTCGTCGGCGGCGGCACCATGGGCGGTCAGATCGCCCAGGCGATCGCCGCCGCAGACATTCCGGTCGTAATCAAGGACGTTGACCAGAAGTTCGTCGACCACGCGATCGAAGAAGTCAAAGACGTGACTACCGGCCAGCTCGCCGGCAAGGTCAAAAAGGAGAAGATCACCCAGGAGCAGGCAGACGCCCGCCTGGCCGAGGTCCTCGCCAACGTCACCGGAACCGTCACCTATGACGAGTTCAGTGACGTCGACTTCGTGATCGAAGCGGTCCCGGAGAAGATGAGCATCAAGCAGGCAGTTTTCGCCGAGCTGGATGCGGTCACCCCCGGTCACGCCATCCTCTCCTCCAACACCTCGGCCCTCTCGATTTCCGAGATCGGCGAAGCAACCCTCCGTCCCGACAAGGTCGTCGGATTCCACTTCTTCTACCCGGCCTCGGTCATGCCTCTGGTCGAGGTGGTCATCGGAGACGACACCTCTCCGGAAACCGCCCAGACCTCCTCGAATTTCGCCCAGGCCATCGGCAAGTCGCCGATCACCTGCGGTGAGGTTCCCGGATTCGTCGTCAACCGCATTCTCAACTCCGCGGTCGGCGAGATCTGGCGTGCCCAGGAAGAGCGCGGCCTTTCGATCGCGAAGATCGACGAAGGCGTCGGCGCCGCGAACGTTTCCCCGATGGGTCCGTTCATCCTGATCGACGTTCTCGGACTCGACACCGTCTACCACGTCGCCGAGCACCTCAACGAGTCCTACGGCGACCGCTTCTACGTCCACCAGGGCATGAAGCAGCTGGTTGCCGACGGCAAGCTTGGAGCCAAGACCGGTGGCGAAGGCATGTACAAGGACGGGCAGCCGAACGTCCCCGGTGATGCCGACGCTGACGCCCGGGAACTGACCGAGCTTTTCCTCGCCAAGTCGCTCGTCGAAGCCTGCCTGATCCTCGAAGAAGGCGCATGCAGCGTCCGCGACATCGACTGGGGCATGATGAACGGCGCCGGGCTCAACCCCATGAAGGGACTCTTCCCGCCCTTCTGGAAGGCTGACCTCGAAGGTCTCGACGTATCGCTCGAGCGGATCGAGAAGTTCAACGAGAAGTACGGCGACGATCGTTTCCCGGTTCCCGTCACCCTCAAGCGCCTCGTAGCCCAGGGCCGACTCGGCTTCAATGCCGGTCAGGGCTTCTACCCTTACCCGCAGCCGGACGAGGGCGACCAGCCCGAAAAGGTCAAGCTCGAGACCCGCGGCGACGTCGCGATCGCCTGGCTGGCCAACCCGCCGATGAACGCGATTTCGCCCCAGGTCATCGAGGACCTCGGCACCATCTGGGAGAAGGTCAACGCCAATCCCGGGATCGGCGCCATGGTGATCGCTTCCTCGATCGGTCCGATCGTCTACTCGGCCGGAGCCGACATCAAGGCGTTCACCAAGATGGACACCGAAGGTGGAGCCGCACTGATCCAGAACGGCCACGATCTCCTTAAGAGCTTCGGCGAAGGCCGTGTGGCCACCATCGCCGCTGTCAACTCGCTCGCCTTCGGCGGCGGTTGCGAGCTCGCCATGGCCTGCGATTTCCGCATTGCCGCGGAATCCGCGGTCTTCGGTCAGCCGGAGATCAAGCTGGGCATCATTCCCGGCTTCGGTGGCACCCAGCGACTGCCCCGCCTCGTCGGCTGGAGCAAAGCCCTGGAAATGAACACCGTCGGCGATCCGATCTCCTCGATCGAAGCGCTCGAAGCCGGACTCGTCAACGAACTCGTTCCCGATCAGGAACTGTTCGACGTCGCCGTCAACTGGGCCAGGCGACTCGCCGGACAGGCGCCCCTCGCGATCGAGCAGGTCAAGCAGGTCTCCTTCCGAGGCGGCGACCCGGACGCCGGCATTGACGCCGAAAAGCAGGGTTTCGCCACCGTCTTCTTCAGTGAAGACGGCAAGGAAGGCATTAGCGCTTTCCTCGGCAAGCGCAAGGCTAAGTGGCAGGGCAAGTAGCCGCCAGTCAGGCAACTGTTACGTCGAAAGGGCGGCCTACGGGCCGCCCTTTCTTTGTTTGGGCTGCTGCTCCCGGGTGGCCCGCAGGAACCACCAGTCCGTCCGCTGGGCTTCGTCAACGTTCGAAGGTTTGTGAACGCAATTCCATTGCGCCCCCTGCACCTCCTCACTTATTCCTCGCCAGCGAACGGCTGGAGGCCCCTGCGAACCACCCTCTCGTGCTTAGAAAAGACGAGTCTCGGTAGGTGTTGGGTAGCCGTGGGGCCGGGGTGCCCTTCCAAAGTGGCTTCCGATTACTGCTCGGACATGGAGCAAGCTCTCGCAACCGCGACGGGTGGGCCATCTTTGGAAGGGCACCCCGACCCCACGGCGTGCCACCAGACCCGGTGCCGGGGCGGGGTTAGCGGCGGACTACCTTGATTCTGTAGGAGGCGTCGTTGCCCGTCTGGTTGGGGCTGGGGGCGATTGACAGCCAGATGGTCTGGTTCTTCCTCTTGAGGTTCCGGACCACGATGCCTTCGGTCTTGGGGTAGGGCCGGTTCGAGCGGACGATCAGGTTCTTGCCCGGCTTGACGATCGACTTGGCCTTGGGCTTGTAGGCCGAGAGGGTGATGTCGCCCTCGAGCTGATTCACATTGACGACGATTCGGCGCCGGGCCGGGATCATCACCCGGTAGACGTCAGCGGGGTCCTTGGCGCGGGAGAGGGTGGCGCTGAGGATGCGTCGTTTGCCGGCCCCGGCCTTCCACAGGAACGGCGCCCTGGCTCTCAGGAGCGACCCGTCGATCCAGTGGATGTCGTCATTCGGCTCGTAGGGGTCGATCGGCGGGGTAGGTGCGGTGAGGCTGCTCTCGATGCTGAGCAGGCCTTCCCCGTAGGCGGGATCGCGGCCCGGTTCACCGAGGTCGGTGGCGGAGCTGGTCAGGAGTCGCGCGATCTGGAGGCTTCCCAGTTCGGGACGGACCTGGGCGAGCCATGCGGCGGTGGCGGAGACCATCGGGGCGGAGAAGCTGGTGCCGCTGACCTTCTGCCATTCCCGGGTTACGCCGCTGCCCGCAGCACCGGCCGAAACGATCGGGGCGAGCACGCCGACTCCCGGAGCGGTGATGTCAACCATTGCGTTCCGGGTCGAGAAAGGAGCCACGATGACGTCGGGGCTGTCCTTGACCTCTCCAACCGCGCCAACCGAGAGCACATGCGGATCATTGGCCGGACGCATCGGCGAGTTGCCGGAATCACCCGAGTTGCCGGCGGCGGCCACCGGGACCGCGCCCTTGCGGACCGCGTACTGGGTCGCCTTGAAGTGGGTGAAGCAGCTTCCGGCCGGGAAGGTGTAGCTCATGTTGATCACCTTCGCGCCCTGATTGGTGGCCTTGGTGACCGCCTTGGCCGCAGTCGAGCACTTCAAGCCAGAGGGGAAGAGACGCATCCTCGCGCCGGGCCAGACGCCGCGGATGCCCTGCCTCTCACCGGGCGATCCGACGATTCCGGCTACCGCGGTCCCGTGCCAGTCGGCATCGGGGCCGAGTGACTTGGCACCGGTCAGGTTGGCGGCGAGCAGGTCGGGATGGAGCGGATCGACGGATTCTTCGATCAGGGCGATCATCGGACTCTTCGAGGTGACCACCGGCGGGGTCACATCATTGGGGCTGACGATCTTGTTCAGCCACCATTGCTCGTCGGTTCTGATGTCCAGCGGATAGCCGGAGCGGGAAATCGGGGTGTCGGGCTCGGCGTAGACCAGCTGGCCGGCCTTCCGCAGGAGTCCGGCGAACCGGTTGGCGCGGTTGCGGGGCACCCGGTAGACGCCGAGTCGGCCGTCGATCGAGGCTGCTCCCGCGGCAGCGGCGAGGCTGGCGGTCTTCTTGCCGGGGACGCCACCGACGATCCAGCTTCCGGCCGTCGAGCCCGATCCGCTGGAGCTGGTTCCCGCGGCGGCGGGAAGGATCATCGGCGGCTGATCGGTCGATGCAGCCGCGGCAGCCGGCTGGGCGGCCAGCAGGGCGAAGACTCCGGCCGCTAGAAATGCGAGCAGGGTCAGGAGTTTCGGGGTTTCACCGAGCCCTGCCGTTCGCTCGATCTGACGGCGGCCCCCAGTCTGATCTTCAGAGTGATGCATGCCTGTCTGTAACCCGGGAATCCTGTCTCGGTATCGGAACTTCTGGAAATATTCCGGACCGGGCCGTGCATTCCCTGCCAGAGATCAATCTCTAGGCTGCCTGCATGGCGTATCCCGAGGCGGTGCTTTTCGACAATGACGGCCTGCTGCTCGACACCGAAGCGGTGTGGAGCCGGGGAGAGATGAAGCTTTTCGAGCGGCGCGGCATGGAGTTCACGATCGACCACAAGCGCAGCCTGGTCGGCTCTTCCGCCAAGATCGCCGGCCAGAAGCTGGCCCGGTATCTCGGTGAGCCGGGCAAGGATGAAGAGCTGATGGACGAGCTCAACGATCTTGTCCTCGAGGAACTCGAAGGTGGCGTCGACGCGATGGTCGGGGCCCGTGAGCTGGTGGACCTGCTGCGGCTGGCCGGGGTACCGGTCGCGCTCGTATCCAACTCCCCGAGGGAGTTCATCGAGAAGTCCCATGAGATTGCGGGCACCGGACTTCCCTTTGACGCCGTCGTGAGCGGCCACGAGGTCGCGGAAGCGAAACCCGCTCCCGATGCCTATCTGGAGGCCTGCCGGCAGCTTGAGGTGGAGCCGGGCAAGCGGGTGGTGGGGCTGGAAGATTCACCTTCGGGAGTTACCGCTGCGGTCGCTGCGGGGCTTTTCGTGATCGGCATTCCTTCGGTGCCCGGGATCGAACTTGACCAGGCCGACCTGGTCGCAACAACTCTGGAGGACGAGGCGGTCCTCCACGCGCTGGGCATCGAATCCCGCTAGGTCGAAGACTGCGGGCATGGCCCGGGCGGGTTCCCTACTGCTCGAGAATGCGCCGCCGGCGGATGATCCGCTCGGCCAGCTCCAGAGCTTCAATCACCCGTTTACGGTCATTGGCCCGGTCTTCTTCGACCTGGCCGGCCCGTTCGGAGATTTCATGAAGTGATGGGAGGAGTTCCTCGAGCCGGTCCAGGTCCTGCTCGTGACCTTCGTCCTCGACGGCGAACTCGAGTTCCCTGATCGTCGCTCCGGCCGCCGGGGCGATCGCCAGGAATGCGGCCGGCTCGTTGCCGGTTTCCAGATCGAACCGGATGCGTGGAATCAGCGCCTCTGAGGCGGTCAGTTCCTCGCGGCCAGACAGGATCGCGGCGGTGCGGGCAAGAGTCCCGGTGCGGGTCATTCGTTCCCGGCGTTTGCTGCCGGTGCCGCCCCTGGCGTCAACATCAAGGGCTGTCGTGAATCGCCCGGAAGCAACCAACTCACCGTCGCCGTAGCCAATCCTTGCGGCCAGGATGTCGTTCAGGCCGGTAGGGGTGCCAAAGGGAACACCCGAGGTGGTTGCGTCGGCTGCCCTTGCCCGGTCCAGAGTGCCGATCGCGTCATCGAGCACCTCGCCGGTGTAATCGGAGTCCTCGAGCCGGTCCAGCCAGGTTTCGGCGGCGGTCTCGCTGTCGAAGGGGTGATCTGCGCGGATCACGGTCACCACAGCGACGCTGACGGTGACGGGGGCATCGCTCTCGGCCACCTTGCGAGGCCGGCGTCGGCGTCGACGGGCAGGAGGGAGGGCCCCTTCGGTTTCGGTGACCAATACCCGCTCGGCGGGGCCGGAACGGATCAGGTAGCGGCCATCGTCAAGGGACAGGCTCCCTGCCAATTCAAACTGGACGAAGCCGAAAACTGGGCTGATGGCCGCTAGTTGCCTTCGTCCGGCTTCTCAGCCGGGAGCGACTCCCCTGACGGGGTGGTCGGGACTTCGGGGTTGGTGATCTGGCCGAGGCGCTCGGTGAGGGCCTCCCACTGCTCGGCCCCGAGGGTCGAGGCGATCGAACCACCGGGCAGCTCGGCGCCAGCCTGTGGGCTGAAGCCGACGTGGAGATGGTCGTCGTGGTCACCCATCGCGAAGCCGGCAGGCTGCGGGTAGGAGAGCAGCGAAATCACTTCGTCGGGGGCCATGGTGCCCTGCAGGCTGAGGACGAGTCGGGCGACCTGATCGGTCAGTGAGCCGGAACCCTGGGTTCCGGTGGAGACGATCTCGCCATTGATTGCGGCAATGTCAATTGCCGAGCCACGGGTGTGGTTCGAGACGTTGCCGGAAGTGGTGATCGAGCCTTCGCGACCGCAGAGCATCGAGGTAATCAGCATCGAGTAACCGTTGGCGGTGATGAACTCGAGCGAAGCGAGGACTCGGCGGTCGATCGAGCCACCGGCGATGTAGTCCCGGTCGCACTGCTGGGTGAACTCGATCATCTCGTTGTTCAGGACGCGCTTCTGGAGGGCGGACTTGGAGAGCAGCAGGATGCCGCCGACTCCGAGGCGGCTGGAGAAACGGTCCTTGCCGCGGGCGCTGTAGATGTTGGTCTCGGCCAGGAGCTTCCAGCCGTCGAGGAAGGGCTTGGGGTCGATCTGCGGGGTGTCTTCGCCACCGGGCTTGATCGAGAAGCTGACTGCGGCACCCGGGGTCTCGACCAGACGGCCGAGCACGGTGCCGGCGACCACGCGGGAACCCTTCTCCAGTTCGTGGAGTTCGGTTGTTTCGGGATCGAAGCGGTAGATGCCGGTCTTGCTGCCGTCATAGATCAGGTAGTCGCCCGGCTTGCCTTCGATGCCGATGCCCTGGGCTTCGCGGACCGAGTTCTGGACTGACTGGCCGTCGGTGGTGGCCCGTTTCTGGTTGCTGGGGCGGAGCGGGCTGGCGTAAACACGGCCGCGAATGTCCTCGGTGTTGCGATTCGCCTCGGCGGGCACCTGGCGGATGTCGTCCTGTTCATCGCGCCTTGCGTCGGCTGACTCGACCGCGGGGTCCTGCCCGTCGCTGGTGGCCGGGTCGGAGGCGGCGGCATCCGCGGCTTCCGGGTCGACCAGTACTTCACTGATTTCCTGCTGGACCTTCTCGGACGGCTGAGCCGGACCCTCATCCTTTACCTGAGGGTCAGAGTCGGCCCCACCGAGATCGGCGGCGCTGGGGGTTTCGACTGCCTTCTCCTCGCCCATCTCCGCGTCGGCATCCGGGTCCTGAACGGCCCCGTCATCTTCGGCCGGAGCTCCGATATCCGATTCCTCGGGGACCAGGGGGGAGGTCTGCTTGGGTTGTGGCACCGGGTGGACGGTCGAGACTGAACCGAGGCCCGCGTAGGTGTAACGGTTGCCGTACGCGTCCTCGAGGACGATCGTGCCGGCTTCGGGATCGAGCTCCTTGATCGTGCCGTCGTTCACGGCAATGACCGGGGATCCTCCGCTCGCCGAGATGGCGATCGTGCGGCGGTCGGCGGAAGACTCGATGTCCTGGGAAGCGGTGCCGTTCTGCTTCGCGGCTTCGGTCGAGACCTGACCTTCATAACTTGCGTCGGCCGAGGCGACCGGGAAGCGGGCGCCTTCGGTGAGACCGGTGAGGGCACTGATCATCTCGGGCGGAATCTGCGAGTAGATCTTGGCGTACTTGAGGATCTTCTGGACGTACCAGTCAGCGTGGTTGTAAGCGAAGATCGCGTCGTAGGGGCTTTCCTCGTAACCGAAGTAGTCGAGGTAGTTGGCGGCGGAGCAGATCGCGTCAACCGGGTTGTACGGGTCGCGGATCTTGTCGCCGTTGGCGTCCACGCCCCACTCGGCCCAGGATGCGGGCATGAAGGCCATCCAGCCATTGGCACCGGCGTAGGAAGTCGCGACGTTGGTGCCGAAGCTGGTCTCGTTGCGGTTGATCGAGGCGAGGACGTACCAGGGGATTCCGTACTGGCTGCCGCAGGCCTGGTAGATCGGGAGCAGGAAGGGCGGAATCTCGAACTGGTCGATCACGAAGTTGGGGACGGTCAGGACATCTGACTCCAGGCTGTCGCCGACGATCCTGCTGCCGGGGCCGACCCCGCCGTTGATTGAAGGATCGTCCTCGACGAAGTCCGGCTCGTTGCCGTCCGGGGTGATCTCCTCGATCACTTCACCGGTGTTGCCATCGTTTCCGGTGGCTCCCGATCCGCCGGTCTGGCCGGGGGTCACGCCACCGGTACCGGAGGTCGGATCAGTGGTGACCGAGCCACCGGATTGGTCGGGATCGGTCTGCCCCGAGGCGGGAGTGGACTGCGCAGGCGGAGTGTCCGCCGCGGGCTTCGCGGGCTGGTCCGCTACCGCCGCGAAGCAGGAGGCCGACCCGGGGGCACAGGGGACGGGAGTGCTGGCAGCGGCGGAGTTGCTTTTCGCGAACCAAGTTACAGAGCCGAAAAAGAGCATGAAAAAGAGGACCGCGAAAATGGCGGCCGGCGTGAATCGGCGTGTTGGAATCGAACCCTGGTCCACCTTTGGTTTCCCAACTAAAACAGACGGTGCCGACGCCCTCCCGGAGCGCGGCAGAAGAACCGTATCGTAAGCGGCTTTCGCCGGTACCTGGCCGCTTCCTGCCCGGCTCCACTTCACTTCCCCCGAGGCGCCCTTTAAGATCCTTCCATGTCAGCTGAAGACAATGGCAACGAGGGAATCAGGGACCGGGTCCAGTCGAAGGGTGAAAAGGCCGCTGCGGACCTTGCCCAGGCACTGATCGGAAGCCCGGCATTCGGACAGGCAGTCTCGGCGGCAGTTGCCGCCAGGGACAAGGCCGCCGAGGC
>JAUPTY010000060.1 GCA_030917845.1 Actinomycetota bacterium
CCCGGACAGGGTGCATCGACCGAGTTGAGTGCCGGCGACATCGAGATGAACCTGCTCAAACGGACGGTCAGCCGGCAGGGCAACCAGGTGAACCTTTCCGCCAGGGAGTTCGACCTGCTCGCCTTCCTGATGCGGCACCCCGGACAGGTGCTCTCGAAGGAGCAGCTCCTGAACGGAGTCTGGGGGTATGACTATGACCCGGGCACGAACATCGTCGGGGTCTACATCGCCTATCTGCGGCGCAAGCTCACCATTGAGGGCAGCCCCGATCCGATCGAGACCCTGCGTTCGGTCGGGTACAGGCTGGTTGAAGGCAAGTGAAGATTCCACGTCCCGGGCTGAGGGGAAAACTTGCCCTTTCGATCGCGCTGGTTCTGCTGGTAGCGCTGGGCGCCACCTTCTTTGCCGTTTACCGCGGGACAGCTTCGGAGCTTGAGAGCAGGACAGAATCAGACCTTGAGCGGGAGACCGAGCGGATTGCCCTTCAGCTCGGCGCGGGGGGGACGGAGACCCCCATGGGCTACACCGACAGGGCCCAGGCGATTACCGCCGCCGAGAACTTCGGTCCAAATGCCCGGGTGATCTCCATCACGATAGAAGGTGGCGGAACCGCGACCAACCAGCCGGACCTTGTCCGTCCCTTCCCCGACGACCACGGGGACGGGGGTCCTCATGGTGAGCGGGAAGAGGAGGACGATTCCCGCCACGAAGAAGAAGAACGAAGGGAAGAATCGGAGCGCATTCTGCTTGCGGAGCCAGGCTTCTCGACTGTCGAGATCGAGGGCGCCGGTGACGTGAGGTTGCTGACCAGCCGGGTCGTGCTGCCGGACGGTGCGGAAGCGACCATCCGGGTCGGCCAGCCGCTTGCCCCGGTGGATACCGCACTCGAGGGCCTTGGCGACATCTTCTGGATCGTCGGCATCGTCACGCTCATGCTTGGGGCGCTCGCGGGCTGGCTTCTGGCCAGCTCTGCAACCCGTCCAATGCGACGCATGGCAGCAGTTGCAGAGGGCGTGGATGCCGGCGAGCTCTCGACTCGCATGCCGGTCGACGGGACCAGGGACGAGGTCCGCCGCCTGGCCGAGTCCTTCAACGGAATGCTCGACCGCCTGGAAGGTGCCTTCGAGCGTCAGCGGGCGTTCGTTGCCGACGCATCCCATGACCTGCGCACACCACTCACGGTGGTGCGTGGCCAGATCGAGGTTCTTGCGAGAAATACCGATCCCGGTCCGGATGAGGTCCGTCGGGTCGCCGGGCTTGTCTCGCAGGCCACCGCCCGTATGGAGGCGATGGTCGAGGACCTGCTTCTGCTCGCGCGTTCCGAGTCGGCAGAGAGCCTGAGGCTGGAAGAGGAGGAACTCGGTCCGTTGCTTGCCGGTGAGGTCGACGGAATGGACTTCGATGATGACCGCCGGATCACGGTCGGAAACGTGACCGGGCGGACGGTAAGGATCGACCGCGATCAGGTCTCGCGGGCGGTTTCCAACCTGATCTCGAACGCCGTCCAACACACTTCGACGGGCGGGTTCATAGAAGTTTCCGCCGCCGATCTCGGCCACTCCGTCTCGATCATCGTCGACGACAACGGCCCGGGTGTTCCCGAGGCTGACCGGGCGCGGATCTTCGACCGTTTCGCAAGGCTCGACCAGGCGAGGACCAGTACCGACGGCGGCTCGGGCCTCGGTCTGGCGATAGTCAAGGCGATCGCCGAAGCACATGGTGGAGGGGTCCGCTGTGTCGACTCACCGCTCGGCGGCGCCAGGTTCGTCATCGACCTGCCGGTCTGACCAGCCTCCGCCGGAGCCATGAGCCTGTAGTTTGCGGCCCATGCGCTTCTCAGCGGATCGGCCCTTGAACGTTCAGCCCGCAACAGTGCGGGACTACCGGGAAGTGGCCCGCCGCCGGCTGCCCCGTCAGCTGTTTGACTACGCCGACGGCGGGGCCTACGAGGAGTCGACCCTGGCCGCCAACGAAACAGTCCTGGAGAAGGTGCTGCTTCGCCAGCGGGTGATGAAAGACGTTTCCATCCGGGAGCAGGCGACCGAAGTGTTCGGACAGAAGCTCTCGATGCCGTTGATTCTCGGGCCGGTCGGTCTGGCCGGCATGTTCGCCCCCAGGGCCGAGGTCCAGGCGGCCCGCGCCGCCGAGACCGCCGGGGTGCCTTTCGTGGAGTCAACTGTCTCGATCTGCGGAATCGAGGAAGTCGCCGAAGCCACCTCCGTGCCGCCCTGGTTTCAGCTTTACGTGATGCGCGACCGCAGCTACGCCGAGGGCCTGATGGCCCGCGCCGAGGCGGTCGGTTCCCCGGTGCTGATGCTGACCATCGACCTTGCCGTGGTCGGAGCACGCCACCGCGACACCCGCAACGCCATGGTCGGGACTCCCTCGACCTGGGCGAAGATAAGGCGTGGTCTGGACATTGCTTCCCATCCGGGCTGGATCAGGAAAGTCGCGATCGGCGGCAAGCCGCTCACCTTCGGCAACCTGGCCGAGGTGGTGCCAGGAGCGAAGACTCCGGAGGACTTCAAGGAATGGGTTGACGCCCAGTTTGACCCGTCGGTGACCTGGGATGACATCGCCTGGGTCCGCGAAAACTGGAAGGGCAAGCTGGTCGTAAAGGGAGTTCTGGACCCGGAGGATGCCCGTAAGGCGGTTGATGCCGGAGTAGACGGTCTGGTCGTCTCGAACCATGGTGGCCGCCAGCTGGATTCGGTGCCTTCGACTGCCGCGGCCCTGCCGGCCATCGCCGAAGCGGTCGGGGACAGCACTGAAGTTCTGGCCGACGGCGGAGTCCGCACCGGACTCGACATGGTGAAGATGCTGGCCCTCGGAGCGAGGGCCGTGATTATCGGTCGGGCCTGGGCCTGGGCGGTTGCCGCTGAAGGAGAGCAGGGAGTCGGACACATGCTGGACGTACTCCGGGCCGACGCCGATGTCGCATTGGCGCTGACCGGCAACAACGCGGTCACCGATCTGAACAACGATTCCCTGGCTTGACCTTCAGCTCCTGATCCGGGGGCCGAACTCAGCCACCAAGGACGAACCGGGCGGCAGGTAGCACCAGAGGCAACTGGATCTTCTTTGCGCCCTTGAGGATCGTGTAGGTCCGGGCTGCCGGGCCAAAGCCGAGTTCGACCGTGAAGTCACCCCGTCGGCCATGTCTCACCTGACGGCTGGTAGCAACGCCGCCACAGAGCGGACGGGTCCGCAGGGTGAAGCTGCCCCTTTTTCTTACCCCGGCGAGCCGGGCCTTGATCAGGTCGGTGCTGGTCCTTGGAGTCTGGCTGATGATCCGGACTCCGCCCCTGGCCTTCAGTGAACTGGACCTGATTCTCCCGAGGGCAAGGCGATAGAGGGCCTTGCGCTTCGCCTTTCCGGAACGGGGTGACCTCACGGTGGCCTGAACCGTGCCGTCCTCACTGATCAGGGCGGAACCGACCTGCTTTCCGTTGCGGAGAACCTTCACCCGCTGCCCGGCCCGTGAAGGTTCGGCGGCTCCCAGGAGACGGACCCGGTTGCCGCGGGGCTCGGCTGAGGCGAGCACCATGCCGGAAGCCAGGCAACCCGGACCGACCTGGTAGTTGACCGTCGAGGAAGCGGTTAGTCCCAACTGGTTGGTCACGGTCGCGGTCAGGGTGTGGAGGCCGGGCTGGTCAGTCGGCAACCGGTCACCGCTGGCGATGGTCAGATCACCGTCCGGGCCCTGATCCACGGCCAGACAGGACACGATTGGCGAGCCGCCACCGTCGCAGCTGAATCCGGCTGAAGCGGCCGAGTCGAAGTCCAGCTTGGCACCGTTGACGGGTGAGTCGATCGTCGCCGACGGCTGGGTGCCTTCCAGCACGGCAACCGCCGCCTCGATGTTCGGCAGCGGCCCGATCTCGGTGGTGTCGCTCTCCGGCTGTGGAGTTCCGGTCAAGCGCAGCAGGGAGACGATCTGGTCGGCAGTCATCGGCGGCTGTCCGGTCGCCTTCAGGTAGGAGAGGACCGAGACGACGGCACTGGTGACGATTGGTCCGGCGCCGGAAGTGCCGCCGAAGCTGCTGGTGTAGCGAATGTCCTGCTGTCCGAATCCGCCTCCCTGGAAGAAATTGCTGCTGCCACCGGTAGTGACGATGTTGTTGCCGTATCCCTGAAGATCCACCCGCTCGCCATGCGAGGAGAACCAGAGCGGTGACCGGGTGACCGAATCACCCGCGCCGACCATGATCGCGTCCGAGTCCCTGACGCTGAAGCGATCAAAGCGACCGAGCATCTCCGGACTGTCGAGGTCATACCCACCGTTGCCTCCGGTTTCGACCACGATGATTCCGAGATTGCTGAGCTGCCTGATCGCATCGAAGTTGGCCTGGTTCCATTCCATCGGCACGTAGTCCGAGCTGCCCTCGGCCGGACCATCCGCCTGCTGTTCGATCAGCACCACATCACCAGCAGTGAGCCGGCTCGCGAGAAAGGTCAGCGCCCCGGCCGGGTTGTAGCCGAAGCCCTCGGACATGGTTGGAGAGATTCCCTTCATGTCCGCTTCGGGCACGGCCCCGGTCACGCCGAAGCCGTTGTCGTCGGCGACCAGGATTCCGAAGACCGCAGTCCCGTGCTCGTCCCCGAAAGCGGTGTACTGGATGTATTCGCCCTCGCCGATGTCGGTCGAAGGTGGCAACTGCAGATCTTCGTGGCTGGCCGTCCAGTAGTACTCGAGGTCGACGACTGTCACGCCGGCTCCCCGGATGCGGGGATCGGTCGTCGAGAGCTCGGAGCCGATCCCGGTCGGGGCCGGGTTGAGATGAAGCTGTTGCTCGGTGTAGTCCGGGGTCACCGGCGGTGGAACCGGCTCGGGTGCGCGGGCAGCGTAGTCAACGAGACGCGAAGAGCGAAGGGTTCTCAGGGCATCACCTGCCGTGTCGAAGGGCACGGTGAGCCGGTACCAGTTGGCCATGTTGGGCGATACGGTGCCCGAGACTTCGCGAGCCTCGGCTGCGATCCCCGCCGCTTCGGACTGGGTCAGCCCATGGACCAGTGGGTCAAGGCCGTCCGCTTCGATTTCATCCAGCAGGGCGTCGACTTCATCGAGCGCCTCTTCGGACCCGGCTCGCAGATTCGTTTCCTCTCCGCGAAGAATGGTGCTGCCGCTGAAGCGGACCTCGAGAACCTCCCTCGGTTCGGTAGCTGAGACCGAAGTGGACAAACCGGCCAGCATCAGGACAGCAAGGAGCAATGCCCCGCCAGTCACTCCCCCGAATTTTGTGCCCGCCATCGAGACCATGCTCCCACAGTGGAGCCCCCCTGCCTAGTGGAGCTTCCATCTGCGATGCGCCGATGCGCCCCACCCGGATGAATCGAGATCGAAAAAGGGAGCGCTATGTGGCCACTTTTCCAATCTCGATGATCCGAAGGCTGCCGCGGTTCGGCGCCGCCGCTGACCTCAGTCGCCGATGTTGACTACGAGCTTGCCTTTGTTCTCGCCCTTGAAGAGCATGTTGAGGGCACTGGGCAGGTTCTCGAAACCTTCGACCACGGTCTGCTCGGACTTGAGCTTGCCTTCGGCGACCCAGCCTGACAACTCTCCGATCGCTTCGCCGAAGCGGGCGTAGTAGTCGAGGATGATGAAGCCCTGGAGCCTGACCCGGTTGATCAGCAGCTTGTGGAAGTTGGTCAGGTCGGGCGGGCGCTCGGTCGCGTTATAGCCGGAAATCAGGCCGCAGAGAGCGACCCGGGCGTTGATGTTCAGTCGCCCGAAGACCTCGTTCATGATCTCGCCGCCGACGTTCTCGAAGTCGACGTCAATGCCGTCCGGCGTCGCATCCTTGAGCTGCTGCTTCCAGTCATCGGCCTTGTAGTTGACCGCCGCGTCAAATCCGAGCTCGTCGATGATCCACTGGCACTTCTCCGGCCCTCCGGCGATGCCGACGACCCGGGCACCCTTGAGCTTGGCGAGCTGCCCCGCCACGGTCCCGACCGCCCCGGCCGCGGCGGAAACGACCACCGTCTCGCCTTCCTTCGGCTCGCCGACCTCGAGCATCCCGAAGTAGGCGGTGCAGCCGGTCATGCCGAGTATCCCGAGCAGGGTCGCCGGCGGCGCACTTTTCGCGGCATCCGGAACCACCATCAGCGGATTCGATTCGCTGACCATGGTGTAGTCCTGCCAGCCGGTCAGCCCGTTGACCAGGGCACCCACCGGGAAGTTCCCGTTATTGGATTCGACGACTTCGCCGAGTCCGAGCGCCCGCATGGTTTCCCCGATCTGGACGGGCGGCAGGTAGGTGGGTTCCTCACCGATCCAGGTCCGGTTGGTCGGATCGATCGAGATCCACTTGACCCGGACCAGGGCCTCTCCTTCACCAATTTCCGGGACCGGACCGGTCTCGAGGGTGAAGGTGCTTTCATCGATAAGCCCCTGGGGCCGCTCGGCCAATGCGAAACGTCGGTTTTCCTCGCTCATGCCCGAACTGTAACGCGGGTGCGCTTCACGGCCGTCTATCAGGGTTCTATAGTTGCGCTGGAGGAGGGAGTTACGTTGAACAAAACTCGACGTGAGCTGCTTGTGGATGGCTCCATGGTGGCGGCCGGACTGGCCGTGGCGAGGGCTCTTGTGCCGACCGGACCGGTTGGGATCGCGCAGGCGCTGGCAGATCCCCGGAGCAACTTCCGGCGGCCCGGTTTCAACCTCGCCTTCAAGTCACTCAAGGACGAAACCTTCTTGCCGGCAATCGACCTCGACGGCAAGCTGCCGCAATGGCTGACCGGAACCCTGCTCCGTAACGGACCGGCGCTGTTCGAGATCGGCGAGGAGAAGTTCAACCACTGGTTCGACGGCCTGGCCATGCTGCACGCCTTCTCGTTCCAGGGTGGCCGGGTGAGCTATCGCAATCGCTTTCTTCGGTCCAGCCAGTACTGGGCCTGGCAGCGTGAAGGCCGGATCAAGTTCTCCGAACTGGCGACCGACCCGGCGCCGGATCCCTGCCGCCAGATCTTCTCCGGAGTTTCGACCCTGCCGATCCTGGGCCGGGTGCCTAACGCCAACGTGTCGATCGAGAAACTTGCCGGCGAGTTCCGGGCCCACACCGAGATCCCGATTCCGGTCCGCTTCAATCCGAAGTTCCTGAACACGATGGGAATCGAGGACGGTCAGGAAATGCAGGGCCGGCTCGGGACGGCGCACCCACACTTCGACCCGACCACCCGCGAGAGGTTCTCCTACGAAGTGGAACTGGTGCCGCCGAGCGGGCTGAGGATCGTTTCCGAGAAGGGCAGCAAGCGCCGCGAGCTAGCTTTCATTCCCCAGAGCTCTCCTGGTTACCTCCACTCCTTCGGCCTGACCCGTCGCTTCGTAGTGATCGTGTCTCAGCCGTTCAACTTCAACCTGGCGAAGTTCCTCGGCCCGGACCGGGGGCCGATCATCACCAACTACGAGTGGCAGCCGGATGAGCCAACCCGAATCATCCTGGTCGACCGTGAACGCGGCGGGGTGGCGCGAACGGTAGAGACAGATCCCTTCTTCGCCTTCCATCACATCAATGCCTTCGAGAAAGACGGCAAGGTAATTGTCGACGTCTGCGCCCATAAGGACGCCGGAGTGATCGACGCGCTTTACCTGAAGAAGATCCGCAGCGGCAGCAAGGTACCCCAGGCCAAGTACCGGCGATTCGAGATCAAGCTCTCGAACGGCCGGATGACCCAGCGCGACCTGATCGAGGCCTACATCGAGCTGCCCCAGAAGAATTACGAGCGGGTCAACGGGAAGCCGTACCGATACGCCTACGGTGTCGGCCTTCGCGGCGGAAAAAGCGGATTCATCGACCAGCTGGTCAAAGCCGATGTGAAGAAGGGCGAGTCGAAGATCTGGCGGGAGCGCGGCGTCTATCCGGGGGAACCCGTCTTCGTGCCGAGGCCCGGGGCGGTGGCCGAGGATGACGGCGTAGTGCTGTCGGTGGCTCTGGACGGCATCAGACGGAAGTCGGCCCTGCTGGTGCTTGACGCCCGGAACATGGAAGAGATAGCCCGCGCCTCTGTGCCGCACCACATCCCCTTCGGATTCCACGGGCTCTACACGCGAAAGACCTGAGATGTTTCGGATTACCCGCAACGGGGTAAACGGTTCTTTTCAGGCTCAAAAGGTTTTGTGATGGAACCCGTCCCGTCCAATAAACACACAGGCAACCTTCCGCTGGTACTGGCGCTAACCGCCCTGGTGCTTGTCGTCCCTTGCCTGGCGGCGATCGGACTGCGCTGGACCGGCCTGGTCACTTCTCCTGTCCTGCTGATCCTGGTTCCGGTTTTGGTCTCGGTCCTGTTTTCACATTCAATCGCCACGCTATGGAAGCGCCGCCGCACCGGCAGCCCCTTGCTCTTCGAAGACCTGATGATCTGGGGTTGGCTTCGCCGGCGCCGTTTTGAACGGTTGCTCGCACAATCCGAACAGTTCGTCGGCCCGAAAGCCGGCCGGGACCTGAGCCCGAAGCAAAGGGCCAGGGAACTCGAGCGGCTGGCCGGGGCGCTTGAGGCGCGGGACCCCCGAACTCACGGCCACTCGAGAAGGGTTGCCCGTCACGCAACATCAATCGCCCGTCGCCTCAAACTACCTGAGGACGAAGTGGCCCGAATCCGTACTGCCGCCCTGCTCCATGACGTCGGCAAGATCGAGGTCCCCTGGGAGATAATTGAAAAGCCCGGGGCCCTTACCGATCAGGAGTTCGATCAGATCAAGAGGCACCCCGCGGTTGGGGCCAGGCTGGTCGAAGGCATGGGCGATGCCGAACTGGAAGCGATCGTGCGCCACCACCACGAGCGGATCGACGGCGGCGGATATCCGGATGGCCTAGTCCGCGGACAGATCCCGATCGGCGCCCGGATCATCGCCGTGGCAGACACCTTTGATGCGCTCACTTCCGCCCGCGCCTACCGTTCACCGCGTTCGCATGAGGAAGCACTGGCGGTTCTCCGGGACGAGGCCGGTTCGCAGCTCGACCCACGAGCGGTTCGCGCTTTCGACGGGCGCTACTCGAATAACCGGCCGGTGGCGCTGGTCGCCGCGGC
>JAUPTY010000061.1 GCA_030917845.1 Actinomycetota bacterium
GGAAGTTCGTAGCATCGCCTGAACCCTGGTCGTCGGTGCCGTCGTCATCAGAGCCTTCGTCATCGCTGTCGTCGTCTCTGCTGTCTCCGGAGCCCTGGTCGTCGGTGCCGTCGTCACTGCCGTCTTCGGAACCCTCATCATCGGCCGAGTCGTCTTCACACTTCACCCTTGTGTCCTCGGTCACCGAGCCGGTCAGTTCGCCGCCCGCGTACAGGGTGAGGGTCAGTTCGCCAGTTTCCGAGTCATAGGCGGAGATCACTCCGGCTTTTTCCTTGAGGTCGCTGACGCCATCGTCGTCGGAGTCCTTGTCCCGAGGGCTGGTATCGGCAAGCCACTCGCCCCGGTTGCGGAGGCCGTCCCTGTCTTGGTCCAGCTTGCGCTGATCTTTCTTCAGGGAGAGTTTGTGGGCCCGTTCCCAGCGGTCCGGGATGCGGTCCCTGTTGCTGTCTTTGGCTGATGCCGCCGAAGGCAGCGAGATTGCCAGCAGAGCGAACAGTGCGGCCGCAAGGATGCCGAGCGCGTTTCTACTTCTTTTCATGGTGGTTCCCCTTTCGAGAGTTCAATTGGTGCCTATGTACCCGAGACCCGAACGGGGAGAAGAAGTCACGCGAAGATTTTCAGGAAGGGTCAGTCGTCGTCGGAACCGGAGCCCGAAGACCCGCCGTCATCGTCGCCTGAATCCTGTTCCGAAGAATCATCACCGCCCGAATGTCCCGATCCGGAACCGCCGGAAGATCCACCAGATCCACCCGAACCACCAGATCCACCCGAGTCATCATCGTCAGGCCTGGAACCACCGGAACTACCGGAACCGCCGTCTCCCGAAGGTGTCCGGGAGCCATGCCCGGAATCATCATCACCCTGGTCGTCCCCTCCGGATCCCTGGTGGCCAGATCCGGAAGGACGATCCTCGCCACCTCTGCCGCCAGAGCTGCCGTCCGGGCGATCCTCGGGCTCCGGCCGGTGGCCGGTCTGCCCGCCGCTCCTGCTGCCTGAACCAGAGGTGCTGTCGTCGCTCTGGCCGGATCGGCGGTCGTCTTTCCCACCTTCCCGCTCATCCGACGGGGATGAGCGGCCGTCATCGCCGTCCTTGCCCTTTCGCTCGCTGCCCCCGGAACCCGAAGAGTCAGAGCCTTCACTGGTCTCGGTGCCTCCAGATCCGCTGTCGTCCGAGGAGGTTGAGCTGCCGGAGGGACTGGCGGCATGAGCCACATTTTCCTCTGCGGGATTCTTCAGCGACGCTTGCTTTTCGACCGCGATGCCACCGGCCAGCGAGCCGCCGGCAACGACTGCGACCACGGCCAGCTTGGCGGCACTTCCGCCTCCGATAGATCCGATCAGGCCGGTCGCGGTTGCCCCGGTGCCGGCAGCTCCGGTGGCGATCACACCAGAGCCTTCGGCCAGCCAGGCAATCAACGGAATCGGGATCATCGCCCCGAAGGCATTCCGCAGGGAGATGCGCGCCCGGTAGATCAGCTGCTTGGTCGCCCCGGTGCTGAGGTCAAGTTCGGCGGCGATCTCTTCATGCGAGAAGCCGCTCAACTCATGGTCCACCAAGGCCTGCCGCTGGGCCGGCGGCAGGTCGGCAACCGCGGCAAGAACCAGGGCAAATCGTTCCCTTTGTTCGACCAGATCACCGGTCGAGTCACCGGGCCCTGCCGATTCGGCGAGATCGTCATGGCGGTGCTTGCGGTTGTCACGGACATCGTTTAGGGCCGTGTTCCGGACCACCGAGTACAGCCAGGGCCGCGGTTCAATGTCCCGGTCGGCCTGAAGGGAACGGTGGGCCTTGACGAGGGAATCCTGGACCACATCTTCGGCCCGGTCGCGTCCCGCGATTGCGCCGGCGTAACCGACCAGCGCGGTCCGGTAACGGTTCACGAGTTCGTCGAAAGCAGGCTCGACCCCCCGGCGGAACAGTTTCAGCAGCCGCTCGTCGGACTGAAGGCGCAGAGTGCCCCTGGCCAGGGGCCGGATCGATTCTTGCTTCATCTGTGTCATTTGCTTCCCCTCAGGTTACGCCGTGCCCGCATTTGCGTCGGAGTCTTCGATGCTTCAACCCGAACCGTTCAGGGAAGTCACGCAATAATCAACGAGTGGTCATATCCACCGCCTCAAGGCAGCTCCTCAGGGCGAGGAACCTCGCCGATTCGCGCTACGCCGAGCCTCTCGGGGTCGAGGATATGGCCAAAGCCGCCAGCCTTTCCCGCGGCCACTTCAGTCAGCGCTTCAAGGAGGCTTTTGGAGTTCCCCCGCATGCCTATCTCCTCACCCGGAGGCTTGAACGCGCGGCATCGCTGCTCCGCCATACCGACTACCCGGTGGCATACGTCTGTGTCTCGGTCGGACTGACCAGCGTCGGTTCATTCACCACAAGCTTCAAGCGGGCCTTCGGGATGACCCCGACCGAATACCGGCGGCAGTTTCCGCCTGCCGCCAACCGGGCCAGGGTCCCTTCCTGTGTCACCCGCTTCTATGGCCGTCCGCAATACCGGACGTTTCGAGAAGACAAGGAGCCTCGCCGCGCCTAGCATCGGCTCATTCCAGTCAGAAACCGAAGGAGCAGAAGATGATCAGCATTGCGTCGGCCCAGCTCTGGGTCCGCGACCAGGACGAGGCAGTGAGTTACTGGACCGAGAAGGTCGGCATGGAGGTCAAGGTCGACGCAACCCTGGCCGAACTCGGCGGTTTCCGCTGGGTCACCGTCGGCTCGCCCGGCCAGGACGGCACCAGCATCGTCCTGATGGCGATTCCCGGAGAGCCAATGGTCGACGCCGAGACCAGGGGCAAGATCGAAGAGCTCATGTCAAAGGGGTTCGCCGGAACGGTCTTTCTCGGAACCGATGACTGCCGCGCCTCCTACGGCGAAATGAAGGCCCGGGGAGTCGAGTTCACTTCCGAGCCGGAGGAGACCCCCTACGGGATTGATTGCGGGTTCACCGACCCGTCCGGAAACAGCGCCCGGCTGACCCAGGTCAAGTCCGAGTTCGCTGGCTGAAGCATCACGGCTGAATGCTCACGGGCGGCGGTATGCTGGCCCGATGAGCAAGAAAGTCGTAGTACTGGGAGCGGGTTTTGGCGGACTCGAGCTGAGCACGATGCTCTCCGAGGAGCTTGGAGATGAAGTCGCAGTCACTGTCATCGACCGCAACGACGGTTTCTCGTTCGGCTATTCGAAGCTCGACCTGATGTTCCGGGGAACGAGCCTCGACTCGGTCACGCTCCCCTACCGGGAGGTAGCGAAGCCCGGGGTCAGGCTGCTGAAGGAAGAGATCACGGCGATCGACGCCCGGAACCGCAGCGTGACCACCGACGCCGGGACCCACGAAGCAGATTTCCTGGTGATCGCCCTCGGTGCCGACTATGACCTTGCCGCGACGCCAGGTCTGGCCGAGCACGGCAACGAGTTCTATTCCTTCAAGGGGGCCGAGAGGGCGGCCGGTCCGATCGCGGATTTCGACTCCGGCAATGCCGTGATCGGAGTCTGCGGCGCTCCATTCAAGTGCCCGCCGGCACCCAGCGAATGTGCCCTGATGCTCAGTGATCAACTGTCCCGGCGCGGGGTCCGCGACCAGTGCGAAATCACATTCGTGCTGCCCCTCCCGTCCCCGGTGCCGCCTTCACCCGAGACCTCGACTGCCTTGATCAGCGAGTTCGAGGCCCGGGGGATCAGGTTCATGAGCGGCCGGCGGCCGGTGAAGCTCGACGCCGGAGAAGTCACCCTCGACGACGGTTCAACCCTGCCCTTCGACCTGTTCCTCGGAGTGCCGAAGCATCAGGCCCCACAAGTGGTGATCGAGAGTGGCATCACCGAAGACGGTTACGTGACAGTTGATTCCGCCACCCTCAAGACGAAATACGAAGGGGTGTACGCGGTCGGAGATGTGGCCACGGCCGGTGTTCCGAAGGCCGGCGTCTTCGCCGAGGGTGCGGCCCGGGTCGTCGCCCGGGAACTGATCGCCGAACTGCGGGGCGGGGGAGACGCCGAACCTTTCGACGGTCGCGGCTCTTGTTACATCGAATTCGGCGAGGACCAGATCGCCCGGGTCGACATCGACTTCCTCTCCGGCCCGGAGAAGTCCGGCGTGTTCAACGCTCCGTCGCTTGAGCTGAGAGACGAGAAAGACGAATTCGGCTCCTCTCGCAAGGCCCGCTGGTTCGGTCTCTGACCCTCGATTCTGATTGCACCGCGTCAATCGACGGTAGTCTTTCCTCCATGTCTCGGGGAGAGGGTTCGCGAGTCTGTTCGGCAGCTTCGTCTGCGCAATCGTTCTGCTGGCAGGTAGCGGCACTGCCTCGGCCGAACTCGTCGACTCGGAGGAGCTGGGGGACGGCGTCCAGCGCCTGACTTACCGGATCGGGCCGATTGAGGTGACCACCGGCCAGAACCGAATCGTCTACAGGGGCGTGACCGCGGCGGAGCGCCCCCGTCGACGGATTCATCACCGCCTTCCGGCCGAACCTGGTCAATCCTGACGGAACCGTCCCCAAGTCGAGCAGAATCATGTTTCACCACGGGGTATGGATCAATCTTTCCCGCCGCGACGCGACCGCGAATCGCACGGGGGAGCGGTTCATTGGAACCGGTGAAGAGAAGACCGAAGTTGTCTTCCCACCTGGCTTCGGCTACTTCCACAAGGGTACGGACGGCTGGCTGCTCAACCACATGATCCACAACCTGGTGCCCGCCCCGGCCACGCTCTACATCACCTACGAGATCGACTTCGTCCCGGAGACTTCGCCGGCCGCCGAAGGCATGCGCGGGGTACGACCGATCTGGTTGGACGTGGTCAACCCGAATCCGTATCCGGTCTTCGACACCTACAAGGGGTCCGGTGGCCAGGACGGCGAGATCGTCTGGCCATACGAGGCGAAGGAAGATCCCTACAAGGACGGGATCAAGCGCAACATGTGGACGGTGGACCGGGACGGGGTCATGGTCTGGTCGGTCGGCCACGTCCACACCGGCGGTCTCGACACCGACCTCTACCTGAACCGGAATGGCGCGAAGTACCAGGGTCCGAAATGCCCAAGCCGAAGATCCTCAAGCGGAAGCTGAAGAAGAACAGCACGAGATCAATCCGCCAGCAGCGCCGCAAGGCGGCGAACCGCTACCGCAAGTGCCGGGCGAAGATGCCGAATGTCAAGGGGGACCGGGTCCACCTCTTCAATTCCGAAGCTCACTACTACGAGCCGGCCGGACCGGTCTCGTGGGACATGGCGATGGGAAACACCAGGCCGGACTGGCTGGTCCAGGTCAGGGCCGGCGACAAGCTCGAACTTCAGACCACCTACGAGACCGACATGGCTTCCTGGCCCGAGTCGATGGGAATCAACATCGTCTACTGGGTCCGCGACGCACAACTGCCGGCCGCGGCCAATGCGCCGAATCCGTACGAAACCAGGGTCGACAACCAGAAAGTGCTCAACCACCCCATTACGCGGAGAACAACGATCACGGCGGCCTGCTTGCGACCGATGCCTTCGACATTGCCGACTACTCCTACGAGGCGGGTGACTTCCGGCTTCCGGGTGCGTTGGGTCGTCCGCCAGCGGTCGAAAAGGGTGACACCTTCACCTTCAATCTCACGGACAGTGACATCGACCAGGAGATCTGGCATTCACTGACCTCCTGCAAGGCGCCCTGTAACAAGTCGACCGGTATCGCCTACCCGATCGCCGACGGCGGCTTCCGCTTCGATTCCGGTCAGCTCGGGATCGGCGGAGCACCAACCGTGGAACGCACGACCTGGACCACCCCGAAGAACCTGCCGGTTGGAACCCACACTTTCTTTTGCCGGGTCCACCCGCTGATGCGTGGGGCCTTCCGGGTGGTACCGAAGAAGAACGGCTGAGCCACCGGCTGATAGAAAGGCCCGGTGCCTTTAGCCGTCGCGGAAATATCCGAATGGAGTGATCTCTTCGTTGCCTCGGCCGGTGCCACCGCGGCGCTGGCCGGGCTCGTCTTCGTCGCGATCTCGATCAACATCGAGCGGATACTGCAGCTGGACGGGGTACCGGAGCTGGGCATGGTCACGCTGCTGTTGCTTGTCGGGGTGCTGGTCGTGTCGCTTTTCGGTCTGATCCCCGAACAGGAAGACCACGCATTCGGGATCGAACTGCTGGTCCAGTCAGTTCTCTGGACTTCGTTCATCGCCTTGCTCACCGCCCGTAGCGCCTCCGGGCTCGGTCAGGGAGAAGGCCGACTCACCTCCAGGGTGGTGCTTCCCCTGTTCGGCACCGTCCCCTACCTGGTCGGTGCGGTGATGCTGATCATCGGCAGCGACATAGCGATGTACTGGGTCTTCGCGGGAATGCTGGGCGCAATCCTCGCTGCCGTGATGAACGCCTGGATCCTGCTGGTTGAGATTCTCCGGTAGAACCCGCGGCCGACCCCGGAAGGTCGCGGCCGCTGGTTCTGGTGTGGCCCGGGCTATTTGACCCGGATGGCGCCGCGCATCAGCGGGTGGATGCGGCAGTAGAAAGTGTGGGTTCCCTTCGGCAGGTTCGCCGGAGTTGACCATTCGGTGTAACCGACGGTCGGGGGCTTGTTCGGCGGCCCCATCTGACCGGACTCGAACTGGAACTCGCCATCCGGAATCGGGTACGAAATGCCGGTTGACTTGTTACACGGCGCCTTGCAGGAGGTCAGTGAATGCCAGACCTCGTTCTCAATGTCGTAGTTGGACATCTCGAAGGTGAAGGACTGGCCCTGGTTGACCACCGGCGGCCGGCCGAGAGCCCCCGGCAGGCGGAAGTCGGCACCGTTGTAGATGTAATCGCTGATCGTCAGCGGCCCGGGTCCGAACTGGCCGTCCGGGAGGTTTCTCGGATCGGGGCCGACCACTGGCAGCTCGCCGCCGTAATCCTCGTTCTCGCTGTAATGGCCGTGGTTGAGCACTTTCTGGTTGTCGACCCTGGTTTCGTACGGATTCGGCGCATTGGCCGCGGCCGGCAGTTGTGCGTCGCGGACCCAGTAGACGATGTTGATTCCCATCGACTCGGGCCAGGAGGCCATGTCGGTCTCGTAGGTGGTCTGAAGTTCGAGCTTGTCGCCGGCCTTGACCCGGACCCGCCAGTCCTCTTTGCTGCTGAACATCGCCATGTCCCAGGAGATCGGGCCGCGCGGATCAAAGTACTTCGCCTCCGAGTCGAAGACATGGACCCGGTTGCCGTCATCGACCTGGGGCTGGGTAGCCCGGCAGGCGGCGTCACGCTCGCGCTCGGCCCGGTCGAGGGCGCTGACCCGGTCGAGTTTCTTCTTGTTGGCGGACTTCTCGCGGTTGACCTGGCTGATGATCTTCGAGTTCGCCTTCTTCTTCCGCTTGATGGTCCGGATCTTTCGCTTCGCCGTGGCCTCGCTCCTCCGCGACTTCATCGAACGCTGGACCTTCTTCTGCTCTCTGGTCAGCTTGGCGTTGCGCTTCTTGATCCGGTTGATCCGGGCGACCTTGTTCTTCTGGGTCTTGCGCAGCGGGGTCAGCTGCTTCTCGTAGCTGACCCGTTCCGCGCACTCCGGCCCGGCGTATGCGGCACCGGTGCGTCGCACGTAAAGGTTGGTCGAAAGCCCGCCGGTGTGGACGTGACCAGTCGTTGTGATCAGCATTCCGTCCTGGGGAATGGTTTTGACGTTCTTCTGGACTCCGGGCGGGTAAGCGTTCGGGTCGTCCTGCGGGTAGGTGAACTCGCCGTCGGCACCGCCGGTGTCACGCCAGACGTCGAAGACCGGGTAGATGCCACTCTGGACATCCATCCAGATCGGGAAAGATCGGACTATGTCGTCCGCCTCCGGAGCGCTCTCTGGGATGAAGTCAAGCGTGTACTGGAAGTACAGCTCCATCGGCGTCGGAGTCAGGTTATGAATCATGTCGTTGAGCATCCAGGTGTCGGCCGTCCGGTAGCGATAGCCGAAACCGTCGGGGAGGTCGAGGATCGTCTTCTCCTCGCCGGTCGCGTAGAAAAGCTCGCCGTTGCTGCTCCAGACACCGTGGTGGAACATGACCAGACTGGACTTGGGGATGCTGCCGTCTTCGTAAACGAGGTCGGGCTTGATCCGGGTGATCCAGCCGTTGACTCCCGGCCTGGCCGCACCGGTGATCGGACGGAAATTGATCCGGTTCTGGCCCGGAGTCACCTCGACCGGGCCGAGACGGTAAGTCGTCCGCTGCACTCCGCCCGGCAGGATCTCGGTGTCCACTACCTGTGCACGGGCATCGCCTGCCATCGCCAGGACGAGCAATACCGCCGCGGCGAAAAGCCCCGTCGTCGCAAGAAAGCGACCTCCGAGACTGGATGCACTGGTGCTACCGGTTTCCATCAGTTTCTCCCGCTTCCCTTGAACAAAGACACCATCACGTTACCTCAATAACAGGCGCCCCCAAGCCGGGTTGCGGCTCCGGAGTTCGTTCACCAGGTGTCGACGAAGCGGCGGGCCGTCGGCTCGCCTACCCGTTCGGGTGCCGCGGCGAGGGTGGCCGCGATCAGGGAGCGGGTCTCGGCCGGGTCGATCACGTCGTCGATCTCGAAAAGCTGGGCGGCATTCATCGCCCTCGCGTTCTGCTCTGCCATCGCGGTCAGGTCCCGGACCCGCTGCTCCCGCTCTCCCTCGTCGGCAATCGCTTCGAGTTCCTTTCGCATCGCCAGGCGAACCGCGCCCTCGAGGCCCATCGGGCCCAGGTGGGCGCTGGGCCAGGCGGCCGTCAGCAGGGGCTCGTGCAGACTGCCGCCGACCATCGCCTGGGCGCCAAGTCCGTAGGCGCGGCGGAGGATGATCGAGACCAGGGGGACGGTCAGGGCCGCCCCGGCTACCAGCAGACGGGATGTGTGACGGACCAGGGCGGTTTCCTCGTGGGCTGTTCCGACCATGAACCCCGGGGTGTCGACCAGAGAGATGACCGGCAGGCCGAAGGTCTCGCAAAGCTGCAGGAACCGGGCCGCCTTGTCGGCAGAATCGCTGGT
>JAUPTY010000062.1 GCA_030917845.1 Actinomycetota bacterium
GCCACCAGGGTCTGGGTGACTGCTGACGCGACCACGGCCCTGGCCGGCGAGCCCCTGCCGATTGCGGCGCCTCCTCGCGAGAAGGACGAAAGCAACAATTCGAATGGAACCGGCGGGGCGACCCCGGGCGGCGGCGGTTCAACCACCGGCGGCAGCTCGACGGGAGGAACCTATCTGCCACCCGGATCCCTGGCTGAATCATCGACCGGCGGAAGTTCCACCCCGGGCGGCAGCACCGGAACGGGCAACGGCAATGACAGCGGAACCGGCAACGGCGGCAATTCCGGGAACGCGAACAGCGGCGCTTTGGATGACGGTTCGGCCACCCCCTCGGTGACCACCCCCCCTGACGACACCGGCTTCCCGCTGGTGCCCGTCGCTCCGACCGATGCGGTGCTCGCTGCTTCAGAAGCGGGTCCCCAGCCTTCGGCGATCGTCGCGATCCTGATTGCGCTCGGAGTGGCCGGGGGGCTCTGTGGCGGGACCATCCTGCTCGCCCGGCGGTTCCGTTGGTAGGTCGCGGCGAATCCCTGGAGGCGATTGCCGGATCGCATTTCGAAGTCGTGGTGATCGGCGGCGGCATCACCGGCGCCGGGGTTGCACTTGATGCGGCATCGAGGGGCTACTCGGTCGCGCTGCTCGAAGGCCGTGATTACGGGATCGGCACTTCGTCCCGGTCTTCGAAGATGGTCCATGGCGGACTTCGCTACCTCGAGAACTTCGACGTCGGGCTGGTCCGGGAAGCGCTCCTGGAACGTCAACTGATGGTTGAACTGGCACCGCATCTGGTCTATCCGACGCCCTTCCTCGTGCCGACCTTCGGCGAGGAAAAACTCGACCGCAAGCTCGGGCTGGGACTGAATGCCTATGACGTTCTGGCCGGCGCGACCGGAGGGCGCAACCGTCGGGACAGGCGCTGGCGCAGGCGCCCGGCCGAGGCCGAGGAGTCCTGGTCACCCGACCGGCATCGCACGATCGACAAAGACGAGGTTCTTGACATGGTGCCCGCACTGGCCGCCCGGGACCCGGAGTCCGCCTATCTTTTCTTCGACTGCCAGACCGATGATGTTCGCCTGGTCCTGACCGTGCTCGGCGAAGCCCAGCGCTTCGGCGCGGTCTGCCTGAACGGAGCCAACGTGACCCGGGTAATCGAGAAGAACGGCAAGGCGCGGACCGTGGAGTTCGTCGAGGCCGCCTCCGGAGAGACGGTCACAGTCGACGCCGATAATGTGGTCAACGCGACCGGCGTCTGGGCCGATCAGATCCGGCCGGGCGAGATCGAAAGGGAAGAGGACATCCCGAAGATCGCACCGAGCCGGGGAGCCCACCTGCTTTTTTCGGCCGATGACGTGGACATGGGGAAGGCGGCGTGCATCGTGCCGGCCGGAGAGGGGCGCCGGATCTTCGCTCTGCCCTGGTATGGGAGGACCCTGGTCGGCACCACGGACGTTGACCACGACGGCGGGATCGAGGAGGTCGCGGCGACCGAAGACGACATCGAATACCTGACCAACGCCCTGAACGAATTCATGGACCTTTCACTTACCGATTCGGACATCGTCGGGGCCTATGCCGGAGTCCGGCCGCTGATCAGCACCGGGGACCCGCGCAAGTCGGTCGACATTTCACGACAGGCCGAGCTTTACGAGACCTCTTCCGGAATGCTGACCATCACGGGCGGCAAACTGACCACCTGGCGCCGGATGGCCAAGGACACGGTTGACCGGATCGTCGAAAGGGCCGGTCGCGAAGCCCGTTGCCAGACCGCGGAGATCCCGCTCGGCATGGAGATCGATCCGGCCGAGCTGAACGCACCGGAAGGGGTCAGCAAGGAATCGCTCGGCCAGCTTGCCTTCCGGTACGGGCACGCCGCCCGAGGAGTGGTACGGCTGGCCGAAGCCGATCCGGAGCTCGCCCGGCCGATCGTCGAAGGCATGCCCGACCTGCTGGCGGAAGCCCAGCTCGCAATCGAGTTCGAGCAGGCACGGTCGCTTGCCGATGTTCTTCTGAGACGGACCCGACTCGGCCTGACGGCCGCTTCCAGCCTCGCCACACCGGAATCGGTCGAGGCTCTTACGGCGGTCATGGCGCGCGGTCTCGGCTGGGGTGACATCGAGAAGAAGCGTCAGGTGGATGATTGGCTGGCGACGCTGAAGGCCGAAGGCCTCAATCCGGCCGGGAATTGACCGGATTCACGAAGTGAAAACCTAAAGTCCGTCCGGACTCACTAGTCTTCAGTCATGAAACTTTTCATTGACACCGGTGCCGTTTCCGAGGTCGAGGAGATTGCAGCCTGGGGCGTCCTCAGCGGTGCGACCACCAATCCCTCCCTGCTCGCCAAGGAAGACGGTGAACCCGGTGACATCATCCGCAAAATCGCGGACCTGGTCAACGGCCCGACCTCGGCCGAGGTCGTCTCTCCCACAGTGGAGGGCATGATCGAGGAAGGACAGGCCCTGCGCACGCTTCACGAGCACGTAACCGTGAAGATTCCGTTCAGCGCCGAAGGTCTCGCTGCCACCAAGGCTCTCACCGACGACGGCGCGATGGTCAACATGACCCTCGTCTTCTCGCCCAACCAGGCGCTGCTGGCCGCTTCAGCCGGTGCCACCTTCGTCTCCTGTTTCATGGGCAGGCTCGACGACATCTCGGTCGATTCGGCCAAGGTCGTCGAAGAGATCTGTGACGTGCTGGCATCACGGGAGCTCGAATCGAAGGTGCTTGCCGCCTCGATCCGCCATCCCGAGCACATGGTTACCGCCGCATCGCTCGGAGCCGACATTGCCACGGTTCCGGCAAAGGTGCTTCACCAGATGCTCAATCACCCGCTGACCACCGAGGGCGCCGCCAAGTTCGAAGAGGACTGGAAGAGCCGCCCCGAGTTCGCGGAGTGGCTTGGTGGCCTGGTTGCTGCCAACAAGGGTTGAGCATGTCTGACCTCAAATCGAAGTCTCTGGCCGAGCTCCACGAGCTGGCCGGAAAAGCCGGTATCGAAAAGTTCCGCCTTCTCCGGCGCGACGATCTGATCGAAAAGCTCGGTGACTCCGGCTCAGCCGGTTCCGGATCAAGTGGTTCGGGAGACGATTCCGGATCCGACTCCAGGCCGGAAGGCAACGGACGCCGCCGACGGGGTGACCGCGACCGCGGCCGCCGTGGTGGTGACCGCCAGGGTCGGGGAGATCGCGAACGGCGCGAACCAAAGGCCCAGGGCCGCGAAGGGAAGGACAGCAAGGAATCCGCTGGACCGGAGGCCGAAGCCGAGCCTGAACTGACCGAAATCACCGGCGTGCTTGACGTCCTGCCCCGTGGCAGCGGCATCATCAAAGCCGAAGGTGGTCCCTCCGCCGGAATCTACGTTTCTCCCGCCCAGATCCGTCGCTGCGAGCTGCGCTCCGGTGACGAGGTGAGCGGACCGGTCAGGCCGGCCCGTCGTGGCGAGCGTCGTCCTTCACTGGTCCGGGTCGAGAAAGTCAACGGCGAACCGCCGGTCGACGATCGCGCCCCGCGCTTCGAGAGCCTGACCCCGATCACGCCCCACCGGCACATGTCGCTGAGCGGAGACGCTGACGACATCCTCGCCCGCTCGGTTGACCTGCTGGCACCCCTCGCCTTCGGGCAGCGGGTGCTGGTCGAGGCCCAGCCGCGCTCCGGCCGGACCAGCTTCCTGCGTTCGCTTGCCAAGGCGATCGCCCGGGGAGCGGGGGATGAGGTCGAAACCATTGTTCTGCTGATCGACGAGCGTCCGGAGGAAGTAACCGCCTGGACCCGTGAGGTTCCCGGGGTCGAGATCGCCGCAGCCCCGGCCGATCTCGGTGCCCACGAACAGGTCCGGACCGCCGAGCGGATCCTCGCCAAGGTCAAGCGCCAGGCCGAAGCCGGCAATGACGTCGTGATCATCGTTGATTCGCTGACTCGTCTCGGCACCGCCTACGGCGACCCGGGAGCGGTCAAGCCGTTCTTCGGTGCCGGTCGTGAACTTGAAGAAGAGGGCACCGGTTCGGTCACCGTGATCGCCACCGCGCTCTGGGGTTCACCGGGGGATCAAGACGTGATGGACGCAGTCCACACGACCGAGAACTCGACGATACGCCTCGACGCGAGCCTGGCTGCGGCCGGGGTGGTGCCTTCGCTCGATGTGACTTCCTGCGCCGTCTCCGGTCAGGAAGCCGTGCTCGACGAGGCCGAAGTGGATGCCGTGCGCAGACTGCGGGCCGAACTCAAGGACATGGAGCCGGTTCCGGCAGCGAATCGCCTGGCCGAGCTGATCAAGAGTTCCGCCAACAACGAAGAACTGCTCAAGCAGCTCTAGAAGGGCCCAACTACTACTGGGTACGAATTAACCCTGATATACGGGGTTAATTCGCACTCAGTTCTCGGTTCCGGGGTTCTAGCGGCGGAAGGCTACGCGGCGCCAGGAGGGCTCTTTGGCGAGCTCGATCATCTCCGGGCCTCGTTCAGGCTGGATGTAGCCGAAAGTCTGGCGGCTTTCGTCGAAGACGATGTCTAGTTCGCCTTCCTTGACCCGCTGGTCGAGCCAGGCACCGCGGAAGACGAGGCGGCGGAGCCAGTGGACGAAGCTCTGGTTGGAAGGGCCGGTCAGGTCTTCCCAGTGATGGGTGACGTGAACGCCAAGCTCCGAGTTGGGTTCCTCGATCTCGCCTGATACGGCGAGATGGAGGAGGTCGTGGATCTCTGCGAAGGTCAGCCCGGGGGTCACGAAGCCGAGCCGCACTGCGGCCTGTTCGACTCTCTGGCTGAAGTCTCGTTCATTGAACGAGAATCGGAGATTGCCGTATTCGAGCACATAGTCAGTGCCCGACTCGTAGTTTCCTCTGCGGGTCTTTTTTCGTTCCACGGTTGAAGCCTTGAGCGCCAGCGGCATGGTCCATAGGCGCCCCGGCATCATGCCTTGAGGAACGGTTTAGGGAGTTCGCGAGCGGCAGCCTGAACCATCGGTTGCACCCCGAAAGTCTCGTTGCAGAGCCGAGCCGTGCCAGCGGGGGAGAGTTTCCTGTGCCCGTTGCTTAGATGGGCATGGCGATCGGGACAGATATCACCAGGCCGGCACGGCGTTTCCGACGACTCGAAGTCCGTCGGGTACACGGCTTCGAGGTTCCGGTTGCGAAGGATCCCGTCTCCAGGCTTCTCGGGCTGGCAATGCTGGACCGGCACCGGGCACCGGAGGGCCTGTTGATTCCGGGCTGCCGGTCGGTCCATACATACGGCATGCGCTTCCCGCTCGACCTTCTCTTCCTCGGGCCGGGGCAGGAACCGATGATCGCGGTGCGTGAGGTCGGGCCCGGTCACCGGGTGCGAGTGCCTGAGGCCGATTCCGTGCTGGAGCTTCCCTCGGACTGGGATATCGAAAAGTGGGAATGCGGGATTTCGAGTGACGGGGACCCGGGGTAGGAGACATGTCGCTGCCGACCCCGGAGGAGATAGCCCGGATCCTGGTCTGTGAAGACGACCGGCCGACCCTGGAACTGCTCTGTGACCACCTCACGGCGGATCGGTTCGGCGTTCTTGCTGCCCCCACTGCGGAAGACGCGATGAGGCTCTGCATCTATGACGACCCGGATCTGCTGTTGCTCGACCTGAACCTCCCGGACGCTTCCGGGTTGGAACTGCTTCGGGAGATCCGCAACCCGGACCGCAGCGTCAACCGGGTCAACCCGGCACTCGGAGTGATCATCGTCAGCGGAAGAGGCACCGAACGTGACCGGATCCGCGGCCTCGGACAGGGAGCCGACGACTATGTCCAGAAGCCCTATTCCTACGGTGAGCTTCTGGCCCGGATCAACGCCGTTCTGAGAAGGAAGGCGAGAACTCATCCGGTGATCCGGGCGGGGGAGATCGAGATCAATTCGATCGAACGCACCGTCAAGGTTGCCGGACGCCCGGTCCCGCTTTCGGTGAAGGAATTCGGCCTGTTGAGTCTCCTGGCCACCGAGCCAACCCGTGTTTTCTCCAAGGAGGAGCTGCTCCAGGAAGTCTGGGGTTACCGCTCGATGAATCACACCCGGACACTCGAGGCGCATTGCAGCCGCCTCCGACGCAAACTGGATCCGGACGGAGGCAAGTACGTGGTGAACTGCTGGGGTGTTGGCTACCGGCTGGTCGGCCCATGAGCCGGGAGGCTGTGAGTCTCTTGCCCCTGCTGGTTGCAGTTCTTCTGATCGGCGGGCGGGAAGCCTGGCTTATCCACCGGCGCAGCCTGGTCAACCGGGCACTCCACGAGGCCCGACGGCCGCTACAGGCAATCGCCCTTTCGCTCCCGGCCGGCCCAGGCCGGATGACTCCGGCCCTGCCGGTCTGGCAGGCAATCCGGGCGCTGGGGGAGGTGGACCGGCAGATCAATGGGGGCCCGCCCGACGGTTTGCGGCCGGAACCGATCGCCTGCCGGCTGATGACCGAGGCCTGTGTCAGGCGCTGGCAGTCGCGGGCCCGCATGTCCGGGGGTGGGATCGAGTTTCGCTGGACCGGTCCCGAGGCCCTGGTGACCGGTGACCCGGCGGTGCTTTCGGCGGCTATCGAGAACCTGATCCTCAACGCAATCGAGCACGGAGGACCGAGGATCATCGTCCGGGCCCTGGTGATCGGCCAGCGGCTGCGAATCGAAGTCAGTGACAACGGCAGGGGCGAGAGACCGGCCGAGCGGAGCGGATCGCCAGCTGAGGTCATGGCCCGGCTGCGGGGCCGGGAAAGGCACGGTCACGGCCTGGCGGTGGTCAAAAGCGCCGCCCGGCAACATGAAGGTCGCTTCGATCTCGAGATTTCCGAAGGCGGCTCCACCGCAACCTTCGTGCTGCCCTGCGCAACCCGGGCGCCGGCTCCGGCTCCCGGTCTGATCGGGGTGGAGGGGTGAGGGAACGGCAATGAGCCGTCGTCGGCGGGCAATGCTGATGCTGCTGGCTGCCGCCGGTGCGGGGCTTCTGGCCATGAGCCTGGTCGGCGGCTACTCCTCTTCCGTGGCCGATAGCTACGGCGAGTTGCGGCAGGTGGTTGTGCTGACCAGGGGCCTGGCTTCAGGGCAGGTGATCTCGCCTGAGACGGCGGCCGGTAGCTTCGAGCTCAGGCAGGTCCCGGCCCGCTTCGTTCCGGTCGCCGGGTTGGCGAACCCGGGCCAGGCGATCGGACTGGAGGTGGTCGCCCCGCTCCCGGCTGGCAGCTACCTGACCGCGTCCGGGCTGCGGCCGCCGGGAAGCCGCAAGCGTAAGAAACCCTCACCGGGTCGGGGACGCCATGCGGTGGAGATCTCGGTTGCAGGAGCCGGAGCCTTGACTGGATCCGGCCAGGTTGACGTGCTGGTCACCACAGACAACGAAAAGGGAGGCGGCAGCACAAAGGTCGCTGCCCGAGGGGTTCCGCTGATCGCGGTCGGGCGGAGCGGCCAGAGCGAGGTGGGCCCGGGTCTGACCGAAGTCACCCTCGGATTGACCCGCTCGCAGGCGATCAGGCTGGTCGACGCCGAAACATTTGCCCGACGGATCACCGTCCTTCCGCCCGCAGGTAGCTGAGTGGACGCCCCGGCAAGACTTGCGGCCGAGATCAGGGCCGGTCTGATCGAACGGCGCAGGGCCAGTCCGGGGAAGTCGGACGAGACCATCGACGAGGCGATACAGCGGGCGGTAGATGCCCGGGCGGGAATGCTGTCGAAGGAGGCCAGGGAGGATCTGGTCGAAAGGATCATCCGGGAGGCATCCGGGCTCGGTCCCCTGGAGATCCTGTTCGAGGACATCTCGGTCGAAGAGGTGATGGTTAATGGCCCGGACCTGGTCTATGTCGAACGGGCAGGCCGGATCGAGGAGGCTGGAGTCAGGTTCGATGACGAGGAACAGCTGAGAAACACGATCGAGCGGATCCTCGCGCCGCTCGGACGGCGAGTCGATGAGCTCAGCCCGATGGCCGACGCGAGACTGCCGGATGGCTCGCGGGTGAACGTGGTGATTCCGCCGCTGGCGGTTGATGGTCCGGCGGTCTCGATCCGGCGGTTCCCCGGTGAGCGCCCAACCGTCACCGACCTTGTCGATTGGGGCAGCCTGACCGCGGAACAGGCCGGATTTCTGGGTGATCAGGTGGCGGCCCGCAAGAGCATCCTGATCAGCGGGGGCACCGGCTCAGGCAAGACGACCCTGCTGAATGCGCTCTCCGGGTTCATCGAGCGGGACGAGAGGATAGTGACGATCGAGGATGCTGCGGAACTCAGCCTTGCCCAGCCCCATGTGGTGAGGCTGGAATCGAGGCCGCCGAGCATCGAAGGCCGCGGGGAGGTGACGATCCGCGACCTGCTCAAGAACGCGCTTCGCATGAGACCGGACCGGATCCTGATTGGAGAAGTGCGCGGACCGGAGGCACTTGATCTGCTGACCGCCTTGAACACCGGCCACGACGGAGCGCTCTCGACTGTGCACGCCAGCTCGGCCACCGACGCCCTGGCCCGGATCGAAGTGCTGGCCTTGATGGCCGATGTCGGTCTGCCGCTGAACGTGATCGCAGCACAGCTCCGGCGGGGGATCGATCTGGTGGTCCACATCTCCCGAACCGGGGAGGGCAGCCGCATGGTGACCGGAATCGAAAAGGTCAGCGGATGACCGTCGGCCTGCCGGTGGCCTTGCTGGCCGGGATGGCGGCGGCCCTGGGGGTTGCGGCTATCTGGGAGGCCTTCGCTGGACCGAAAACTGAGATTGCCGGGCCGGGGTTGAGGGCCTGGTTCGTGTCGACGATCGAGCCGCTCAGGCGGGCCCGACTTGAGGGTTACCTGCCGACCTCGGATGAACGCTTCCGGCTTGCCCTGCTCTTCGGTCTGGCGGCGATTGCCGGTGGCTGGTGGCTGGCCGGACCGGCCGCCGGAGCTGTGCTCGCGGTCGGCGCACCGCTGGTCGCGGGCTGGCTGATCTCGAGGGGC
>JAUPTY010000063.1 GCA_030917845.1 Actinomycetota bacterium
CGGCCCGGTTGCGATCGGCCTCAACTTCGGGATCAAGCTGATCACGAAGAGGCCCCGCCCCCAACTCGAGGGCCTGCCTCCGCTCGGCGGCGCCCCTTCATCCCTCTCCTTTCCCTCAGCCCATGCGACAGCATCATTCGCGGCCGCCACGGCGATGAGCCGCTTCGCCCCTGAGCTGAAGCTCGCCCTCTTCGGTGCCGCCGCCCTGATGGCGGTGACCCGGCCCTACCTCGGGATGCACTACCCCAGTGACATCGTCGCCGGAGCCGCCCTGGGTACAGCACTCGGTGCGGTCGCCGGGTCCTTCATCGAGAGCCTCGAAGAGAACCCGAACGCCCCGTACGATTTCTGAAGGCAGCCGAGGACGAAGCCGGTCAGGACAACAAGCGGTCGACCGTTTGTCTGAGGCTTCACTTGTACGCACCCCCACAAAAGCTAGTGTCATTGGCAGGCAGGGGAACGGAGCGACGTGCAAGCAAGCTGCTCACAAGATCTGTGACATCTACACGAACCGTGGCATGATTTTCAGGGAAACGGGAAATCTGACTAGACCTCTGTTTCTGGCTCTTACCGTGGCGGTACTTTTGGTTCTTGGTTTTGGCTTTCATTCGCCGACGGCCCAGGCGACCTTGCCCGGGGAAAACGGCCGTCTTCTGGTTAGCGTGCAGAAAGGGCCTGTCAGTGCTCCGAACAGTCCAGTGTTCCCGTCGTCTCTTTACAGGCTGGGACTCGATGGGCTCGGCTGGGAGTTCCCGCTCTCAAGCGTCACGGACTTCGATCCGGCGCTGTCTCCGGACGGCTCTCGTCTAGCTTTCGTCCGCAACCCCCCGGAAAGGGTGTTCCTTGGCAAGATCGGCGCGCTGGGGCAGGTCCGTCAAATGGCTTAAATTCCATCGCTGGGTGACTACAAAGCGAGCTTTCCAGTGTTCGCGGCGGACGGCCGCTCAATCCTCTTCGGTGCCTACTACCTTGGCGCGAGCAACGAAGACCCTCTCTGGCGTCTGGTTAGGTACTGGCCGGGAAACGGCGCTGTCAAGTACAGCGCCATGTTTCCCTCGACCAGGCTCAGCCCCGATGTCTCCCCCGACGGAAGACTTGTAGCGTTCAACGTGTCGACTCCCGGAGGCCCTGAGATTCGCTTCGCCAGGAAAGTCGACGGCAAGAGCTGGCGCTTCAACGCGGGGATGCCGGCCGACGGGCCGAGCTTCTCACCCGACGGACAGCGGCTGGCCTACCTGGGCGACGTCGACGGGGTATTCCAGGTGTTCATGAGCGATATCGATGGTTCGAACCGACGACAAATAACCGACGGAGCGATCCAGCATTACGGGGTGGTGTTCTCTCCGGATAACACCAAACTGGCTTTCTACGAGAGAACTGCCGAGGAGAACCCGTTGGAAAGGCACACGAACTTCTTCGTGTACGACTTGAAGACTGGTGAAAAGCAGTTGGTACCCCAACCTGGACCTTTCGTTGAACTTGGAGAATGGCCAAGACAAGTGCTTTTCAAGGTCCAGGGTTTCAACCGCCGCGACTCACGCCTCCGAGTCCGCGTATATGGGCCCGGTGGCCTCAGGATCTGGAGCCGCGGGAGGATCATCGGCATACGCAAGATACGCGCCGCCGGGACACATCTTGTCGCCATCCGAAGGAGCAAACTGTTTCAAGGCAAAAGGCAGACCAAGACCGCAAGGGTGCGAGTCGTCTTTCGACCGAAAGGAGCACTCCCGGGCTCCAGACCGTTTCTCATCCGGCGGTAGACACGGTCATCCACCACTCGACCTACCTGACCTTGATCGAAACCAGGAGCCGGTCTGGCAGGCCGAGGGCTGACTGGAACGAGTCACCCCGGATCCTCGTGGTACCACCGGTGCCGGTCAGCCTGGCCCACATGATCCTGCCAGAGACTCCCGTCCGGGTGACCCGGATTCCTCTGAGCTGACCGGAGACGTAGCTGCTCAGCAGGGAATTGAGGCGGGCGTGGGAGTACAGGTAGGTCCAGCGGTGGTAGGGGGAACCCTTGTCCCACGGATCCGGCACGCCCCGGAGATAGGGAATCGGTTCTCCGAACCAGACGTTCTCGACGTTTTCGGTGTGACCGCCGGAGCTGGCCGAGAAGAGGGCCATCGCGACCTCGCCGCGGAAGAAGAGGGCCTGGCTTGGGGTCTTCGCGCAGGCCCTGTTGGTCCGCGGGTATTCCTCCGAGATCGGTCCGTAGACCTGGCTGCGGGTGTCGGGGTAAACGTCGAATCCGTCATGGGTGCCCCGCGCGGAAAGACCGATCGAGCGGGCGGCGAGGGCAAAGGCCTTCAGGGTCTCCAGCGGCCAGGAGGGGATCAGTTCCTTCGAGAGGACACCGCGGCAATAGAAGTTGAGGGGCACGTTGTTGATCACGTACATGGAGCCGCCACGGCGGATCAGCTCGACCCCGCCGCGGTAATGACCAAGACCCTTGAAGACGACGCTCTTGTTCGCTTCGGTCCGCAGCCGGCGACCGCATTTCTTCAGTGGCTTACCGCCACCGCCCTTGAGAAAGATCCCGTTGCGGCCGATCCCGGCGCTGTAAGTGAGGCGCGGCAGCAGCTTCCGGCCGCAGGCCCATCTCGCCCCGCTGAACCGTGGTGATGAATCAACGTCAAGCAGAACCTTGATGTTGCGCTTGCCCTTGATCTTGCGGATGTTGATGCCGCGGTAGTAGTGGCCGAGGATCCGCCCGTACTTGAAGCCTTCGAGACCCATGCCGTAGGCGCCGTAGGCACTCATGCCGATGCCGTGACCGAAACCGCCGCCGCGGATCGTCCAGGTGGCCGCGTCGGCCTTGCCCGGGCTGGCGAAGACAGGAAGCAGCAGCACAACCGCCAGGCAGGCGGCAAGGGCGATGCGCAGTTTTGACGAAACGTCCATTCGAAAACTCATCTTCTGACCCAACAGCTTCCATGAGTGAAGGTCGCGGCCTGCCATTATCTTAAAAAGGAGTCTTGCCCCGGGGCCGGACCAGCCCCAGACAGCCACATTCGAGGAGATGTCGAGTTGGACCACAAGTTGCTTTTGGCAGGTGAATGGGTTGAAACCGGTCTCTGGGACGAAGTTCTCAGTCCCTGGGACGAGAGCCTGATCGCCCGGGTGGCGCAGGGTGACGAGGAGACCGTCGACAAGGCGGTTCAGGCCGCCCACAAGGTTTTCACCGAGTCTCCGATCCCCCAGTACGAACGCGCGGACATCCTCGACAAGGCTGCCCATCTGATCCGGGAACGCCAGGAGGACCTCGCCCAGACGATTTCCGCCGAGGCCGGCAAGCCGATCAAGACGGCCAGGGTCGAGGCATCACGGGCGGCCGACACGATGACCTTCTCCGCGGTCGAAGCCCGCAAGCTGACCGGTGGCACGGTGCCGATGGAGGCCTCCTCGGCCGGGATCGGCAAGCTCGGTGTGATGCTCAGGGTTCCGCTCGGCGTGGTTGGTGCGATCAGCCCGTTCAACTTCCCGCTGAACCTGGTCTGCCACAAGGTCGGTCCGGCGATCGCCGCCGGCAACGCGGTGGTGCTGAAGCCGGCAGGTCAGACCCCGGTTTCTTCGCTGAAACTTGCCCAGATCCTGATCGATGCCGGACTGCCTGACGGCTGGCTCAGCGTGGTACCCGGTGGCGGTTCGAAGGTGGGCAACGCGATCGTCGAGCATCCCCTGACCGCAGCGATTTCGTTCACCGGATCGGCGCCTGTCGGTTGGGGCATCCGCAGCAAGGTTCCCCACAAGCGGGTCGGCCTCGAACTCGGTTCGAACGCCCCGCTGATCGTCAACGAGGACGGTGATTGGGAGACCGCGGCCGACAAGGCCCAGATCCATGCCTTCTCGCATGCCGGCCAGTCCTGCATTTCGATCCAGCGGATTCTCGTTCACGAAGCGGTGGCCGATCAGTTCATCGATCGCCTGGTTTCGAATGTGGAGAAGCTGAAGGTCGGCAACCCGGCCGAGGACGACACCGATGTCGGCCCGCTGATCACCCGCGGCGACCGGGACCGGGTCAAGGAGTGGATCGACGAGGCCGTGGCTGGCGGGGCGAAGGTCCTGACCGGTGGTGAGCTGGTCGACGAAGACCGCTGCCTCGCCCCGACTCTGCTTGAAGCTCCCTCCCGCGAAGACAAGGTGTGGTGCGAGGAGATTTTCGGACCGGTCGCCACGGTTGACCGCTTCAGTGACTTCGACGAGGCGCTCGCCCGGGCCAACGATTCGAAGTTCGGACTCCAGGCCGGGGTGTTTACCCGTGACATGGGCAATGGGCTGAAGGCCGCGAACACGCTCGAGTTCGGCGGGGTGCTGATCAACGAGGTGCCGACCTTCCGGGCCGACCAGCAGCCCTACGGCGGGATCAAGGATTCCGGCAACACCCGTGAGGGCCCGGCCTTCTCGATCATCGAGATGACCGAGGAACGCTTCATCACCCTCCAGGGCGGCTGAGTCCCAGGTCCGTTGGATCTGAACGTCATGCGACAGGGGCGAGTTTCGCCTGCCGGCGTCTTGGAGAAGCATGAACGATTGTGAGATGCTTTGATGCTGACTTGGGTGATGCTAAGATGCTTGGGATGCGCACGACTCTGACTCTCGATGAAGATCTGGCTTCGCGACTGAAGGACATAGCCCACGAACGGGGCATCCCCTTCAAACAAGCTGTAAACGAGACGCTCCGCCAGGGGATAAACGGGCGGAAGGAAACCGTGAGATTTCAGCAACGGACCTTCAGCATGGGAGAGCCGCTCGTTGACATCACGAAGGCGGCGCAACTTGCCGACACCTTCGATGACGAGAAGAGGATCGAAAAGCTTGAAGGTCCCTGATGTCAATGTCCTCTTCCAGGCAGTCAACGAAGACTCGCAAGACCATCAGAAGGCCAGGTCCTGGCTCGAGGATGCCCTTTCCGGAACCTCGACGACCGGGCTCGCGTGGCCGGCCCTTGCCGGGTTCCTTCGCCTGGTAACGAATCCGAGGGTACTGCCGAAACCGCTCGCCCCTCCCGAGGCGGTGTCGATTGTCGAGAGCTGGACCTTGGCGCCCGGTACCCGTCTGCTCAACCCCGGACCGCAGCACCTGCAGATCCTCGGTCGGCTGATGGTCGAACACGACATAGCCGGGCGCGACATCTCCGATGCCCGCCTTGCCGCGATCGCAATCGAGCACCAGGCCACTTTCGGCACCTTTGACTCCGACTTCCACCGTTTCGCTGAACTCGACCTCGAGTATCTCGGCGCCCGATAGGCCATACCTGTGCGACCGCAACATCCGGTCAGTTGAACGGTTTCTTCACATGGCGGTAACGTAAGATCATCGTCCCTGCCCGTGCACGATTGCGCCGGCGTCTCGCTGTCACTCAAAAGGCTGGTTCAGGGACCGGCCGCAAGGAGAATTGATATGGACCGGTTCAGGATCAAAGTTGCTGCCGCATTCGTGGCCGCCGTCGGATTGCTGGGCGTCGCCATCGCACAGGCCGCCCCCGGAGACACCCTCGGTGTCAGCACCACGACCCAGCGGCTCGTGCCAGATGCATCCCCGGGTTTCAACTTCCTGACCACCGGCCCCGGTGAGGGCTACACGGTCCGTGACGGATCCGAAGAGGGCGGCGTCGCCCTTGGCACGGTCAAGTCCGGCCGCGAGGCCCGCCGAACCTCGATCTCCTACTTCGGTCAGCTCACCGACTTCCAGCTCGCCGACGAGGAAAGCCCGCTCCGGGTCGAATTCCTCGATCCCGAGGGTGGAGAATTCACATCTTCCTGGCGTCCGGGCGAGGCCCTGAACCCGCAGGAAGAAGACGCGATGATCCGCCAGTTCAACGCCTTCTCGGTCAAGCCTCCGCACAGGGCGAAGGGCAACGTCAAGCCGAAGATGGACTTCGTCGTCAACACCGGAGACATCTCCGACAACAACCAGTACAACGAGGCGCTCTGGAACCTGCAGCTGATCGAGGGCAAGACCGTCGATCCGAGCTCGGGTGTCGATCCGGCCTCCTCGATTGGCAGTCATCCGCTCTGCCCGACCGGCATGAATGTTCTCGATGCCGCCGATCCGGCTGCCTACACCGGCGTCCAGGACCGCAGCGACTGGCCCGCCCCGACCATGGGCTACTTCTGGGATCCGGACCAGCCCAACCCCGGACCGACCACGGTCAACCCGTTTGAAGACTGGCCCACCTACCCCGGTCTGATGGACCGTGCGCAGCGGCCCTTCAAGGCAGCCGGACTCAAGGTCCCCTCCTACCAGGTGTTCGGCAACCACGATTCCCTGGTTCAGGGCAACGCCTGGAGCAGCAACGTCTTCAACCAGATCGCGACCGGCTGCCTGAAGCCGATCAACGATGATTCGGACAACAGCGGCCGACCGGTCAACCCGCTGCTCGGGCTTGTCCTGAACCCTGGCTTTACGGCTCAGGATCTGCTCAACATCCGCTCCGGCACCCCCGAGTACTTCATGGAGGTTCCGCCGGATCCGGAACGTCGACTGATCTCGAAGAAGGACCACATGAACCTGTACCGGAGCACCGGCAAGGCGAACGGTCACGGCTTCGGTTTCGTTGACAAGGCCGAACGGACCGCCTCGAACGGCTTCGCTTCCTACTACTCATTCAGTCCCCGCCCGGGTGTCCGCTACATCTCGATGGACACCACCTCTGAAGGTGGCAAGGTCCTCACCTCGGACAAGGGCAACCTCGACGATCCGCAGTTTAGGTGGATCGAGAACCAGCTCAAACTGGCTACCCGAAACAACGAGATCGTCGTTCTCTTCTCTCATCACGCAGCCGGAAGCATGACCGCGAGCCTGGCCGACGAGGCCGCCCCGGCCTGCGCCGAAGTCAATCCGGCCCAGGTCCCCGGCTGCGATGGAGACCCCCGGAACTCGGAGCCGATCCACCTCGGCACCGATGTAAACGACCTGCTGCTCAAGTACCCGGTCGCGGTTGCCTGGGTCGCCGGCCACAGCCACGTCAATGACGTCACCCCGTTCACCGCGGAAGGTGGAGGCAGTGGCTTCTGGAGCATTCGCACTTCGGCACTCGCCGACTGGCCGAAGCAGAACCGTCTGATCGAGATCTTCGACAACCGGGACGGCAACCTGTCGATCTTCGGCACCGTGATCGATCATGCCGCCGGCGTCGATGCTCCGGCAGACGGAACCGCCGCAGCCAACATGGGCCAGGACGATCTCGCTTCGCTTTCCCGCGTGGTCGGTCACAACGACAACCAGACCGGCGCCGAAGCCTGTGGTTCGTTCAAGTGCGGTGAAGGTGAAGCTATCGACCGCAACGTCGAGCTGCTGATCAAGGACCCGCGCAAGCCCAGGGCCAACGTCAACAAGGTGACGGTCGGTCCGAAGAAGCGCAACCTGAAGGCCGGCAAGAAGTTCAAGCTGACCGTCAAGGTAAGCAACTTCATCACCGCCACCGCTGACGCGAAGAAGGTCACGGTCCGCATCAAGTCCTCGAACAACCGGGTCAAGGTCAGGAGCAAGGTCGTGATCGCGAAGATCCAGCCCGGCAGGACCGCCACCGTCAAGGTTCCGGTTCGCGCACTCGGCAAGGCCCGGGGCAAGTCAAAAATCACCGTCACCGTGAACGGCCGCAAGGCGGTCTCGAACGTGAAGGTGATCGCCAAGAAGAGAAAGCGCCGCTAACCCCCGGCTGCTCCTACCGGGAGATTGACCATTCCTGAAGGGTCCGGTTCGGGGTATGGCGCCTGAACCTCTGGATGGGGAGCGCAGCGACGGTGAAGGGGGCATACCCCGGACCGGGCCCCTCGGGCTGGGACGAACCGCGCCGACTACTCAGCTATTCGGGTTGGCCATCTTGTGGTGATCGAGGGCTTCGTCGAGGATCTTCTCGTCGACGCCCAGTTCGATCGCGACTTCGCGCAGGGGCCGGCCCGAAGCGGCGGCTTCCTTGACGATCTCGCTGGCCTTGTCGTAGCCGATGTACGGGTTCAGCGCCGTTGCCGTGGCGAGGGTCGCCTCGGCGTGCTTCTCGTGCTGGGGATGGTTCGCCTCGATTCCGGCGACGCACTTCTCGTCGAGCAGCCGGGTGGCGGAAGCGAGGATGCGGATCGACCCGAGCAGGTTGCGGGCGATCAGCGGCACCCGGACGTTCAGTTCGAACTGACCCTGCGAACCGGCCATGGTGATCGCCATGTCGTTGCCGACCACCTGGGCGGCGACCTGGATCACGACCTCGGGAATCACCGGGTTGACCTTGCCCGGCATGATCGAGGAACCCTTCTGGAGTTCCGGCAGGTGGAGTTCGGCGAGGCCGGTCCGGGGACCGGAGCCCATCAGCGCCAGGTCGTTGGCGATCTTGTTGAGCGAGACGGCGTAAACCTTGAGGGCACCGGAGAGTTCGACCAGCGAGTCCCGGTTGGCCTGGGCTTCGAAGCGGTCATGCGGCGGCGAGATCGCCAGCCCGCTCGCCTCTTCGAGCTTGGCCCGGACGAGGGTTGAAAACTCGGGGTGGGTGTTGAGCCCGGTACCGGTGGCGGTGCCGCCGAGCGGGATCTGGCCGACCCGGGGAAGGGTGCCGCGAACCCGGTCGATGCCGTGACGGACCTGCGAGGCGTAACCGCCGAACTCCTGGCCGAGGGTGACCGGCACCGCATCCATCAGGTGGGTGCGGCCGGCCTTGACCACATCCTTGAATTCCTCGGCCTTCGATTCGAGCGCGATTGCGAGCAGCTCCATGGCCGGCAGCAGGTCATGGGTGACCTGGTCGAGCGCAGCGAGATGAACGGCCGAGGGGAACACGTCATTCGATGACTGGCCCATGTTGACGTGGTCGTTCTGGTGGACCCCTTCGCCGGCGA
>JAUPTY010000064.1 GCA_030917845.1 Actinomycetota bacterium
ATCAGGAGAAGATCGGTGCGGTCATCGGCAAGGGTGGCGAAACCATCCGCGGACTCTGCGAGGAGTTCGAGGCCGAGATCGACGTCGAAGACGACGGCACGATCCGGATCTACGCCCCTACCGGCACTCAGGTCGAGGAAGCGGTTGCCCGCATCGAGTCGATGACCAGGGAAGCCGCAGTCGGCGACCGGTACACCTCGGCCAAGGTCGTGAAGACGACCACCTTCGGCGCTTTCGTCGAGTTGACCAAGGGCACCGACGGACTGCTCCACATCTCCAACGTCAAGCCCGGAGGTCGGGTCGAGACGGTCGAAGAGGTGCTCGAGTCCGGCCAGGAGATTGACGTGACCGTGGCCGAGGTTGACCGTGAGCGAGGCCGTATCGGCCTGCGCATGACCGACGACCCGGCAATCGCCGGCAAGAGCCCCGAAGAGATCGCAGCCCTCGCTTCCAGCGGTGGCGGCGGTGGCGGGCGTGGCGGCCGCGAAGGTGGAGGTGGACGTGACGGCGGACGCCGCCGTCGCGACCGCGGCGACCGGGACAGCCGATAGGTCCGGGTTCACAAAAGTGACGGACGAACCGCGCCTCTCGGAGACCAGCTCCGGCATCCGGGTGATCACCGAGGAAGTTCCCTCGGTTCGCTCGGTTGCCCTTGGCCTCTGGGTCAGAACAGGTTCACGTGACGAGACCCCCGCGCAGGCGGGGGTCTCTCACTTTCTCGAGCATCTGCTGTTCAAAGGCACGCCGAACTATTCGGCGATCGAAATCTCCGAAAGGTTCGACGGCCTCGGCGCCTCGTTCAACGCGGCGACCGGCAAGGAGACAACCCATCTCCACGCCCGTTTCCTCGACGAGCACACGGAGGACGTTTTCTCTCTGCTCGGCGAGATGTTGCTCGAGTCGACCTTCCCCGACATCGACTCCGAACGCGATGTGGTGCTGGAGGAGATCGCTATGTATGAGGACGAACCTTCGGACCGGGTTCACGACTACCTGGCTGATGCCATGTTCGGTGACACCCCTCTTGGCCGGCGGATACTGGGTCGCTCCGAGGTGATCTCGGGTATTCCGGTTCCGGACATCGCCGCCTACCACCGGGCCCGTTATTCGGCTGGCAACATTGTGGTCGCGGCGGCTGGCAATGTAGATCATGACCAGATCTTTGCGATGGCCGAAAAGCTCTCTCCGGGAGCCGGTAGCGGGGAAGAGACGCTGGTCCCGCAGCAGCCCGGCCAGACCGGCCAGCTCGAGTTCGCGGTCAAGGACACCGAGCAGTACCACGTCTGCATCGGTGCCCCCGGAATCAACCGGGCCGACGAACGTCGCTTCGTGATGGCCGTGCTCGACTCGATTCTCGGAGGCTCCAGCTCATCGAGGCTCTTCACCGAAGTCCGTGAGAAGCGTGGCCTGGCCTACTCGGTCGGTACCTACTCCGAGCAGTTCACTGACACCGGTGTGGTCGCGACCTATGTCGGCACCCGGGAAGACAACGTCGAAGAGGCCTGCGAAGTGATCGGCACCGAACTGAAGCGGATCCAACGCGAGCCGGTTACGGCCGATGAGCTCAACCGCGCCAAGGAACACGTGAAGGGCCGGCTGGTCCTGTCCGGTGAGTCGACGGCCGCCCGGATGTCACGAATTGCCCGCGCCACCCTTCATGACCTGCCGCTGCTCAACCTTGACGAGATGCTGGCCAGGGTTGATGCTGTCGGCGTGGATGACGTTTCGACTCTCGCCAGCGAGCTTTTCGCGGAAGAGCGTCTTTCGGCTGCGTCAGTCGGACGTGACGAAGACCGTTTCCGCTCGGCGATTGGCCCGGTCAGCGAGGCACTCGCGGCATGATCCGGGTCGCTGTTGCCGGCGCTGCCGGTCGTATGGGGGCAACTGTCTGCGGAGCGGTCGAAGAGGCCGAGGGTCTCGAGCTCACAGGTCGAGCCGACCCCGCTCTCGGAGTTGAATTGGCCACGGTGCTTGACGACGCCGACGTGGTGGTCGAATTCACTACGCCTGACACTTCGCTCGCAAATTCAGTCGCCTGCCTCGAAGCCGGTGTGCATGTCGTGGTCGGAGCCACCGGCTTCGATCTCGGCAGATTGAAGGACGCGGCGGAGAATTCGGGCACCGGAGCCAACTGCTTCGTTGCCCCAAACTTCGCGATCGGGGCCGTGCTGCTCATGGAACTGGCCCAGAAGGCCGCCCGGCACATGCCCGAATGCGAAATCATCGAACTGCATCACGACCGGAAGCTTGACGCGCCGTCGGGTACTGCCAAACGGACCGAAGAACTGATCACGGCGGCCGGTGGCAACGTCCACCAGCCGATCCACTCGGTGCGACTGCCCGGGCTGGTCGCTCATCAGGAAGTTCTTTTCGGCGGGACGGGTCAGACCCTCTCGATCCGCCACGACAGCATCGACCGCTCTTCTTTTATGCCGGGAGTCGTGCTCGCGTTACGCAAGGTTGGTCAACTCGAAGACCGGTTCACGGTCGGACTGGAGAAGCTTCTCGATGGATGATCAGGTAGTTCGACTCGACGCCACCGCCCAGGCCGAGATGGTCGCCAACGGCGAGATATCTCCGCAGGAGCTGGTTGCCGGAGCGATCGAAAGGGCGGAGAAAGCTAACCCGGAACTGAACGCGATCTGCTCGCCGCTCTACGAAGAAGCGACCGCAGTGGCCGCGGGCGACCTGCCGGATGGCCCTTTCAAGGGAGTTCCGTTCCTGTTCAAGGACCTGGGCGCCGGTCTGGCCGGACAGCCGATGCAGATGGGCAACCGGGTCCTGAAGGAAATCGACATGAGGATGCCCTACGACACCCATCTTGGCGCCAGATTTCGGGACGCCGGCCTGGTGACCCTGGGCCGCGCCTCGACCCCGGAACTCGGCATCCTGCCGACGACAGAACCCGAAGCAAATGAAGGACCGACCAGGAACCCCTGGGACACGACCAGATCAAGCGGTGGATCCTCGGGCGGGTCGGCAGCAGCGGTGGCGGCCGGAATCGTTCCAATCGCCCACGCTTCAGACGGTGGTGGATCAATCCGGATTCCGGCGAGCGAATGTGGCCTGGTCGGGCTCAAGGCCAGCCGGGCCCGCATCTCTTCCGGCCCCGTGATGGGCGACTCCATGTCAGGCCTGACCACCGAGCTCGTGGTTGCCCACTCGGTTCGTGACGTGGCCACAATGCTCGACTGGGTGCACGGGCCGACCCCCGGCGACCCCTATGGATGTCCGGCTCCCGACCGCCCCTACTCGGAAGAGGTCACGGCCGGAGTCCAGCCGCTGAGGATCGCTCTGCTGACCGAATCGCTGACCGGAGATTCCCTGGAGCCCGCCGTGATCGAAGCGGCCAGGGAGTCGGCAAAGAAGCTGGAGGACCTCGGCCACGAAGTGACTGAGTTCGAGCTCCCCACTGCCGGCGAGCCAGAGGTGCTCTACCAGACCTTCATTACCCGTTGGGCGGCCGGCATGAGCCAGACGGCGGACACGCTGAGCCTGATCATTGGACGACCACTGACCAGTGACGATGTCGAGCCCCTGACCTGGGCTCTGATCGAGAAGGGGCGGACCGAAGGCGGGGCGGCGTATCTCTCGGCAGTCGCACAGCATCAGCTGATCGCCCGCCTGATCGCCGGTGTGATGATCGACGGTCAGTTCGACCTGATCATAACCCCGACCCTGGCCACCCTGCCACCGAAACTCGGCCATTTCGATCAGCACGGCGCAGACCCGATGGACGCGATGCTCAAGGCGCGCCAGCTGGCGACCTTCACCGGCATCTTCAACGCGACCGGCCAGCCGGCCATTTCGCTGCCTCTCGAAATAAGCGAAGAGGGACTGCCGATCGGCATCCAGTTCGTGGCTCCGATGTGGCGGGAGGACCTGCTGATTCAGCTCGCAGGCGAACTCGAGAAGGCCCATCCCTGGATCGACCGTCGCGCACCCGGCGTACTCGCAGCCTGAACGGGATGCCCGAGAACTGTGGGATAGGGTGCCTTTCGTGAGTGAGATTCGAGGTGTAATCACGGCTTTGGCCACCGCGTTCCGGCCTGACGGAGAACTGGACGTTGATTCGACGCGAAAGCTCGCGGCGTATCTGATCGAAAACGGATCCCACGGCCTGGTTGTGGCCGGAACCACCGGCGAGTCGCCGACCCTGGAAGACGACGAGAAGGTCGATCTCCTCAAGGGCGTTCGGGAAGAAGTCGGCGGCGAGGTAACCCTGATCCTCGGGACCGGCTCGAATGACACCCGCCATTCGGTCGAGCTCACGAAGATGGGAGCCGAAGCCGGAGCCGACGCTGGCCTGATCGTCACCCCCTATTACAACCGGCCGACCCAGGCGGGGATCAGGGGTCACTTCGAGGCAATCGCCGAAGGGAGTCCCGGGTTCCCGCTCGTCGCCTACAACATCCCCGCCCGTACCGGGGTGAACATGCCCCCGGAACTGCTGGAAGAACTCGGACACATCGAAGAAGTCAAGGCCGTGAAGCAGGCCAACGACGACGAACTCGGCCCGATTGAGGGTCTGGTGGTCCTGGCCGGCAACGACAGCAGGTTCCTCCCCACACTCAGGTTCGGGGGAGCAGGCGGCATCCTGGTCGCCTCACACCTCGACAACGGCCGTATGCGGACGATCTGGGACCTCTGGCAGGAAGGTCGGCACGATGAGGCCGAAGCGCTCGACAATCAGCTTCAGCCGCTTTATGAGGCGATCGGGGTCGTGGTCAACCCGATTCCCGTGAAGGCCGCCCTCGCCAGCCGGGGCCTGATCCCGCCGACCATGCGTCTCCCGATGGTTGAACCAACCGACAAGGAGCGTGACGCAGTGGAAGAACTACTAGCCGAGGCCGGAGTGCCTGCGGCATGAGCAAAGAACAGATCAAGCTTCTTCCCCTCGGCGGCCTGGGGGAAATTGGCAAGAACATGATGGTGATCGAATTCCGCGGCAAGATCGTCGTGGTCGACACCGGCCTGATGTTCCCGACCCCGGACATGCTCGGGATCGACCTGGTCCTGCCTGACTTCGACTACCTCCGAGACCGGGCCGATGACATCGAGGCGATCGTCCTTACACACGGTCACGAAGACCATGTCGGGGCGCTGCCATATGTGCTGAGGGAGATTGGCTTCCCCAAGGTGATTTACGGCGGCATGCTGACCGTCGGCATGGTCCGCTCCAAGCTGGACGAACACAAACTGGGTGCCGCGCCGCTGACTGAACTGCCGGCCGGCCAGGTTGTCCAGGCTGGCCCCTTCGAGCTCGAGCTCGTTCATCTCTCGCATTCGATCCCCGACATGCGCGGCGTGATCATCGGGACCGACATCGGCCGGATCTTCATGTCCGGCGACTACAAGTTCGACCAGACTCCGGTCGACGGTCGTCCTGCCGATGTTGCCCGCCTCGCGGCACTGGGCGACGAAGGCCTGCTGTTGCTCTGCGGCGACTCAACAAACGCCGACCGGCCCGGGGTTTCGCCCTCGGAATCCAGCGTCGGACCGGCCCTGCTCGAGACTTTCTCCCGCTGCGAGGGACGGATCATCGTGACTTCGTTTGCCTCGAACATCCACCGGGTTCAGCAGGTAATCGACGCGGCCGCGCAACTGGATCGCAAAGTCGCTCTGGTCGGTCGTTCGATGCGCAAGAACTTCAACATAGCCTCGAATCTGGGCGTCGCCAACGCTCCCGACGGTCTTCTGATCCAGCCGCGGGAGATCGAGGACTTCCCGGACGAGCGGGTCGTGGTCATTTCGACCGGCTCCCAGGGCGAACCCTTCTCGGCACTGAGGCGAATGGCCAACAACGACCACCGTGATGTCGAACTCCATTCGGGTGACACGGTCGTTTTCTCGGCGACTCCGGTCCCCGGTAACGAACGCGCCGTAAACGAGACCATTGACCGGATCTATGAACTCGGTGCCACCGTGATCACACCGAAGGACGCGCCTATCCACGCATCCGGTCACGGCTACCGGGAAGAAATCAAGATGATGCTCAACCTGACCCGGCCGAAGTACGTGATGCCGGTCCACGGCGACTTCCAGCGGATCCGACTCCATTCGGAGCTGGCCCAGTCGGTCGGTGTCCCGGAGGAGAACATCTTCCGGAATCACAACGGCCAGGCCCTGCTGGTCGGTCCTGACGGAGCCGAGTTCAGCGAGGAGACCTCGGGCGGCGTCATCTACGTCGACGGCATTGAACTCTCTGATCCGAACGACGCTTCACTCCGTGAACGACGGACCATCTCGGCCGACGGCATCGTGATCCTGGTCGCCACCATCGCTGCCGATGACGGCGAGATCGTCTCCGACCCGGAACTGATCGCCCGTGGGGTTCCCGGACTTGAGGATGACGTCCAGCTGGTCGACGAACTCCACGATCTGATCGAGGATTCGCTCGAACGAGCGGCCGAGTCCAAGGTTCGGGACCACGACCTGATCCAGCAGGACCTTCACGACGCGGTTGCGCGACTCATCCACAAGAAGCTGAAGCGCCGCCCGATGGTAGTCCCGGTGGTAGTCGAGGTCTAGCCCCGGGAGTCTGTCGAGGGGGCTCGGTGTGGGGTATGCCCCCTTCACCGTCGCTTCGCTCCCCATCCAGAGGTTCAGGCGGCATACCCCACACCGAACCCTGCAGGAACGGTTAATCAACGGTTGTCCGGTCTGTATGGCCGCTGGCGGAGTCCGATCATCCATTGATGGATGTTCTGATCGGACGGGTTGAGCCTGGAGGCGGGGCGAAGCTCGCCGACTGCAGATTGGCGCGTTAAAGACAGAGAGACCGTTGGGCCGGGGGGAGGGAGTGGCTCAACGGTCTGCTCTGAAAGAAGCGAAGCCGCCGGGGCAGTCTGGGGGAGATCCCCGGCGGCTTCATGTGTCTCGTCCGCTAAGAAAGATAGGCCGGAGCCTTAAAAGGGGGCTAAAGCGTCCCTAACGGTTTCCTAGAGGTTTTTCAGGAGGGCAGCGGGGCGGATTTCAGGGCCGGAATTCTGATCACGAATGACGCCCCGCCCTCGGGTGAATCACCGACCGAGGCTGTTCCGCCGTGGGACCGGGCGATCACTCTGACGATGGAGAGTCCGAGCCCTGTTCCCTTGCCTTTGGCACGGTCGCCGGGGCCGGCGTTCCTGACGAAGCGGTCGAAGATGGTCGGCCAGAGTTCCTTCGGGATCCCCGGTCCGTCGTCCTCGACCCGGAGCTCTGCAGTGTCGCCATCGAGCCGGGTGGTAACGGTGATCGTGGAACCCTCGGGTGTGTGCCTGATCGCGTTGTCGATCAGGTTGAGGATCACCCGGTGGATCTCGTCATCGTTGCCGCTCACGGTCACCGGATCGGGTGCGTCGAGGACCACGTTGTGGTTGTCACTGAGTGGCCTCAGCTCTTCGGCGACGTTGCCGGCGACCGCGGAGATGTCGCAGGGGCCGGGGTCCACGGTCCGGCCGGCATCAGCTTTGGCGAGCAACTGGAGGTCGGCAACCAGGCGCTTCATCCGCTGGGAGGAGCGCAAAGCCGATTCAACGGAATCGATCTCGAATTCGCGGTCGCCGTTCCCCGAACCGGGCCGCCGGAGTGAATCGTCGAGCAGCTCGAGGTTGGCGAGGACGCTGGTCAGGGGGGTCCTGAGTTCATGTGAAGCGTCGGCGACGAATTCGCGTTGACGCTCAAGGGACTGTTCCCGTTCGGTCCTGGCGATCGAGAGCTCATGGAGCATGTCGTTGAAGGTGCGGGTGAGTTCGGCGACCTCGTCGTCGCCTTCCGGTTCGGCGAGGGTCACTTCCGGGTCCCTGGTCCGGGCGATCTGGCCGGCGGTGGAGGTCAGCGAAGAGATCGGGCGCATCGCCCGCTGCGAAAGGATCACACCGCCGAGAGCCGCGATGAGTCCGCCGGCGAGGGCTCCGGCGGCTATCGCGAACCAGATTCGGCCAATCGACGCTTCGAGCCGGTCCATTGGTCGCCCGTAACGGACCCAGGCAACTGCATCGGTGCTGCCTGGTGTGTCGGGCACATAGGTGGTTGCCACCTGCCAGCCGTCATAGGTCGAGATCCCCAGGCTGTTCAGCGGCCCGAGGTATTGGGCTTCCGGGGGTCGGTAGGTGATGTTGTTGCCGGAGGGCGTGATGTCAGCGGCCCCGTTGACCGAGGCGAGCAGGTTGTTCAGAAGGACGACCTGCCCGGCATAGGCGGGGGTGAGTGCGATCCGGTCCCTGATCTCGGCTGCCAGCTCTTCCGCCTTGGCTTCCGTGTCGGCGGCGTAGTTGTCCCGGAGCTGGTTGGTCGTGATCTGGCCGACCACGGCTCCGAAGGCGATCAGGATGATGAAGGTGATGCTGGCCGAGACGAATGCGAGCTTCCACTGGATGGGCCAGTGGGGGGGCCACTTGCGTGACCGGCGCATGCGATCCAGGATGCTCCCGCCGGCAGCCATCAGGCCTTGATTACGTAGCCGGCTCCGCGCTTGGTGTGGAGGATGCGGGGTTCGCCGCCCTCCTCGAGCTTGCGTCGGAGGTTGGAGATGAAGACGTCGATGGTGTTCGTCTCATCGAGCGGGTCATATCCCCAGACCTCTTCCAGAAGGCGTTCACGCGAGATCACAAGACGCTGATTGCGCATCAGGTATTCGAGCAGTTCGAACTCCCGCTTGGTCAGTTCCACCTCGCGGTCACCCCGGAGGGCTTCCTGCGAGTCTGGATTGAGGCGCAGATCGCCGACCGTAATCATGGCCGAGCCACGTGGCGGACGGCGGCGCAGGAGAGCCCGGATGCGGGCGAGAAGTTCTTCCCGCTTGTAAGGCTTCTCCAGGTAGTCATCAGCAC
>JAUPTY010000065.1 GCA_030917845.1 Actinomycetota bacterium
GCCAGGAACCACCATGCCCGAGCCGGTTCCGTTCGAACAGGTGACCGAGGCGCAGAGACCGTCCGAGTCCATCGCCGCCAGGTGGGTCGTCGAGCCCAGGCGATCGGCACTTGCCTGAAGGCTGTTCTCGCTGAGGAATTCCGCAGCGAACCCCTCGATGGCGAGAGCCTCTGCGAAGTCTTCGTCCCGGGCCCCGTTCGCAGCTTCCATCACGCGGGCAACCTGCTCGGGCCCGCTGGCTCCAAGCCGCCGGAGCAGGGCGAGGCTCCAGGCCACCAGGATGCCACCCGCCGAGGGCGGCGGATTGGTCAGGATCTCGTTCCCCTGGTACCGGGCGCCGACCGGGGGTCTGAGAATTGGCTCGTAATCCTCGATGTCTGCGACCGAGAGCGTGCCGCCGCGGGAGAGGATGTACTCCTCGATCTCTTGGGGCACTTCACCGGAACACAGCGCTGCAGCACCCTCTGATCCGAAGCGTTCGAGGGCGTCTCCGAGATCGGGGTAGCGGAAGACATCTCCCTCGGAGAGGATCCGGCCTTCAGGGGCGTATATCTCCCGGGCTTCCGGGGTCGAGGTATAGATCGGCTCGAGGATCCTCAGCACATAAGCCTGCTGACGGTTCAGGGGCGCGCCTTTCCTGGCGAGCCGGGCCGCCGGATCGGCCAGCTCGGTCATCGGCACCGAGCCATAGCGCTCCAGGGCCAGAGAGAGCCCGGCCGCGGTGCCGGGAACTCCGCAGGAGGCGGCTCCCGCGTTGAAAACCTGGGTGGTGGTCTCGTCGAAATGGACCGGGACCGGAACCAGTTCACTCGTGAGGTCATGGCCGCCCTTGCCCGGTGCGGCCACAAAGAAGTCGATCACCGCCGTTTCGACTCCGGGTCCGCCGACGATCATGAATCCGCCGGCACCGAGGCCGGTCAGGGTGCTCTCGACCGTGAACGAGGCAAGGCAGGCGGCTACCGCGGCGTCGACCGCGTTGCCTCCTTCCCGCAGGACGCGGGCGCCGGCCTCAGCTGACAGCGGATGGCCGGCGGCGACCACACCGCGCGACGTCATGACTCAGCTCAGGAATTCGGGAATGTCACTGCCACCGACCGCGGGCAGTGATTCGCCGCGTCCGGACCTCGAGCTATCCCGGCGCGAAAATGATTCGCCCCGATCAGACTTGCGAGCCTCCGAGCTTCGGCGAACGGGAGTGCCCTTGCTGTCGAAGCGGGTGGCGACCACGGTGATCCAGACCTGGTCGTCGAGATCGTCGTCGATATTGGCTCCGAAGATGATGTTCGCGTCCGGATGGGCCGCCTCGCCGACTGCGCGAGCGGCTTCAGAGACTTCGATCAGAGAGAGATCGGGGCCACCGGTAACCGAAAGGAGGATCGAACGGGCGCCATCCATCGGGGTCTCGAGCAGGGGCGACGAGGTCGCCTTCTCGGCTGCGATGAGGGCCCGGTCAGGACCGCTGCCCATGCCGATTCCGAGCAGGGCCCGACCAGCGTCGGACATGATCGAACGTACGTCGGCGAAGTCAAGGTTGATCACCGAGGGCAGGGTGACCAGATCGGAAATGCCCTGGACTCCCTGTCGCAACACGTCATCGGCTACCTGGAAGGCGTCAACCATCGGGGTGGATTGATCGAGAACTTCGAGCAGGCGGTCGTTCGGGATCACGATCAGGGTGTCGACCTCGCCCGCGAGGGCTTCGATGCCCTGCTCGGCCTGCTTCTGGCGACGGCTCCCTTCGAAGGTGAACGGCTTGGTGACGATGCCGACGGTGAGGGCACCGATGTCCCGGGCGAGCCGGGCGATCACCGGGGCGGCACCGGTTCCGGTTCCGCCTCCGGCTCCGGCTGCGATAAAGACCATGTCCGAGCCCTTGAGGAGGCGCTTGATCCGGTCCTGCTCGTCGAAAGCGGCGCGGAAGCCCAGTGACGGATCGGCGCCAGCGCCGAGACCTCGGGTTTCGTCGCCACCGATGTGGACGGTGAGGTCCGCCATGCAGAGCTGGAGGGACTGAAGATCGGTGTTGACCGCCATGAACTCGACCCCGGGTATCTGAGCCTCGATCATGCGATTGATCGCGTTGACTCCGCCTCCACCAACGCCGATTACCCGGATCACCGGGTTATGCGGCACGCCTGCGCCGGGAGCCGAGGAAGGCTCCTGCCGGCCGTAGCGCGGGCCGTCGTCGCGATCAGGCGGGGTCTCGGAGAAGATCCTTTTCAGACGGTCCTGCGCGTCAGGCACGCCGCTGGAGTCAGCGGCCGGGTCGGGTGCGGAGAGCGGTCCGGTGTCTTCGACCCGGGGCGCGGACGGCGCCGGAGCAGGGTCCTCACCGCGGGACTCAAGCGGGTCCTGGCGGCCGAACCTGCCGGCCGCCTCGGGGTCGGGTCCTTGAGAACCGAGTGCGTCGGCTCGTGATGCGGCGTCAGCCGGAGCTTGAGAGTCGGATTCCGAGGCCGAAGAGGCTGCCACAGCGTCGGCTTCGACCGGATCGCCCTGCGGGCCACGGGTCTCGTCGGACGACCGCGGCTCAAACTCGGGGGGCTCCTGCGAAGGATCGTCGGTAGAGCGAAACAGATCCGCAAGCGGACCTTCACGCATACTCGCTCGTTTACGACGAGCCATCACTCAAGACCTCCTTCGCCAGATTCCGATAGTACGACGCCGCACGACTGTCGGGATCGTACTTCAGGACACTAGCGCCTCGCACCGGCGCTTCGGCGAACTTGACGGCCTTGCGGATGCGGGACTTGAAAACGAGATCCCCGAAATTCTCCTCGAGAATCGAAACGGCCTCCCGCGCGTGGAGGGTGCGGGAATCGAACATGGTCGGCAGGATGCCCTCGATGTGGACGTTCGGGTTCAGGTTCTCCTGGATCATGGTCAAGGTGCTCTGTAGCTGGACCAGACCGCGCATCGAGAGATACTCGCACTGGACCGGGACGATCACCTTGTTCGAAGCGGTGAGCGCATTGATGGTCAGCAGGCCGAGACTCGGCGGGGTGTCGATGCAGATGTAGTCATAGTCCGGGTGGACTTCCTTGAGTGCCTTCTCCAGCGATCGTTCGCGGCCGATCTTGGTGCTCATCGCGATCTCGGCACCGGCCAGATCGATCGAAGCAACGGCGATGTCAATCTCGCGATGGGCAATGACCTCGGAGATCGGCAGGTCGTGAACCAGCACGTCGTACATGCTCTTGTCGCACTTGTCCGGGTCGATGCCCTGACTCATGGTCAGATTGCCCTGCGGGTCGAGATCGATGCAGAGAACCCGGTTGCCGAGTTCGGAGAGTGCGACCGCGAGGTTGAGGGTCGAAGTGGTCTTGGCGACCCCGCCCTTCTGGTTGGCGAAGCTGATCACGTCAGCCATGTCAACCGGTTTCTCGGGCGTCTGATGGGTCGGCAGGGTGTCGAAGTCGCGACGGTTCGGTCCAAGCAGGTCGGCGGCCTTGAGCCGAATCTCGGTTTCCTCGGCGGCAGCTTCTTCTTCGACCTGCGCAAGTTCTTCCTCGACCGGAACCGGTTCGGCCGGAGCCGACGGTGCGGTCTCGGCTGGCGCAGAACCGGAACTTTCCTCGACGGCGGCTGTCGGCTCGGGTGCCCGGGGTGCGGTCACTGGAGCGGGAGCTGGCTCGCTTGCCTCAGGACGGACGGGTGCCTCTGCAGTGGCTGTTGCCGCAGGCGCAGTCGTCTCCGGAGCAGCCATTTCGGCTTCGGGCTCGGGCGTCTGCTTTGTACTTTCGTGGTTCTTGCGGCTAAGGATTCGCATTTGGGCCGTTATTCGCATATTTGAGGCTGTTTCCTCCCCAACCCCCCGATCCGGTTGAATGCCTTCATTCCCGAATACCTGAACAAAAGGCTCCTGTTCGTCACCGGCAAGGGGGGCGTGGGCAAGACCACGGTCGCCCTGGCCCTCGGAATCCGCGCTGCGATGGAAGGCAAGCGAACGATCGTCTGCGAGGTGGCCTCGACCGAAAACGCCTCCCGTCTCTTTTCGCAGGCCGAGGTCGGTTTCCGGGAAGTCGAAATGGCGAACGACCTCTGGGCGATGTCGATCGACCCAGATGAGGCGATGCGTGAATACGTTCTGCTTCAGCTCAAGGTGAAAGCAATGCGCGACCTGCTCTTCCGCAGTCGTATGTTCACCTACCTGGCCGCGGCAACTCCCGGCCTGAACGAGCTGGTCACGATCGGCAAGATCTGGGAACTGGCCCAGCTGGACCGCAAGGTCAAGCATGGCCGCAAATACGACCTGGTGATAGTCGACGCCCCCGCTACCGGGCACGGAATCAGCTTTTTGCAGACCCCTCGCACCTTCGCCTCGATCGCCCGGGTCGGTCCGGTCCACACCCAGTCCCAGCAGATGGCGGAAATGATCACCGACCACGAGCAGACCGGGACGGTGATCGTTTCCCTGCCCGAGGAGATGCCGGTCAACGAGACCCTTCGTCTTGAAACCGAACTGACCGAGGACATCGGCATCGCGACCGACCACGTGATCATGAACGCCCTCTACCCGGAGACATTCTCCGCTGTTGAAGTCAAGCGGATCGGCAAACTCGAAAAGAGCGACGACCCTGAACTCAGGGCGGCCGCCCGGGCAGGCGCGTCACTGGCAACCCGAGCCGGGGCCCAGCACGAGCAGCTGGACCGTCTGCGCCAGATGGTCAAGACCGAGGTCAGCACCCTCCCCTTCATCTTCAAACCTGAACTGGACCTGAAGTCGGCCCGACAGCTCGCCGAGGAGATCGCCTGATGGCCTCTGTCGAGACAGTGATCGAGGATCACGACATCGTCATCTGCGCCGGTTCAGGCGGGGTCGGCAAAACGACGACCTCCGCGGCAATTGCCCTCGGCATGGCCGCCCGCGGCAAGCGGGTCTGCGTCCTCACCATCGATCCGGCGAAACGCCTGGCCGATTCACTGGGCCTCGAAGAGCTCGGTAACGAGGCCACCCAGGTCGACCCGAAGCTGCTTGAGGCCCAGGGGGTCGCGACCGAGAACGGAGGCGAGCTCTGGGCGATGATGCTGGACGCCAAGGAGACGTTTGACGCGCTGGTCGCCCGTCACGCCGAGGATGCGGAGGCCCGGGACCGGGTCCTGAACAACCGGATCTACCAGCAGATATCGGGGGCCCTCGCCGGCTCGCAGGAGTACATGGCGATGGAGAAGCTCTTCGAACTCCATTCGGAGGGCCGCTTCGACCTGTTGGTGCTCGACACTCCGCCCAGCCGAAACGCCCTTGACTTTCTCGACGCCCCGATGCGCCTCACCCAGTTCATTGAGGGCAAGTCACTTCAGATCTTCATCAAGCCCTCCGGAATGGCCGCCCGTTTCGCGAGCCGCGGCACCGGGATGGCACTCTCGGTCCTGAAGAGAATCGTCGGCTTTGACCTGCTGGCCGACCTCTCCGAGTTCTTCACCGCGTTCAGCGGAATGATCGACGGTTTCCAGGATCGCGCCCATCGGGTCGGCTCGCTACTGGCCGACCAGCGCACCTGCTTTCTGATCATCTGTGGTCCCCAGGGAGAACCGATCGAAGAGGCCGTCTTCTTCCATTCGAAACTGATCGAGAACGAGATGAATTTCGGCGCCGCCGTGGTCAACCGGGTCCGGTATCGGCTCGGCACCCGTCAGGTCAAGGTGAGAGACCTGACCGAACGCATCGACTCGGAGCTCGATGACGCTGACCTGTCGGCCCGGCTCGCCCGCACGCTCTCGGAATACGACGTGCTAGCGGTCAGGGATCAGAAGAACATCGACCTTCTGGCCGAATCCCTGGACGGGGAACCCCTGATCCGGATTCCCTACCTCGACAACGACGTCCACGACATCGCCGGCCTCTGCGAGATCAACAAGTACCTCTTCACCGACGAGAAAGACCGGGTAGAGAAGGCCACTTCATAACTGGCGGCCCTTACGGGCCGCAAGTGAAACCCGCCCTCCCATAGAAGAATCGAGTGGTTGGGAGGGCTCCGCCTCTTTCCGATTCAGACCGCCTGCAGTCAGCGGCTTCGGAATTTCATTTCGGAGACCGACCATTCGGTGGTTTCGGGCTCCGGGAAGAAGTTCCGGTTCGGTGCCGGGTGTGATGTGCGGCGGACTTCGTCGAGCCCGTCCATCGCGTGTGAAGGCCATTCCATGGTCGCGCCGCTGCTCGGAGTCTGCGAAAGCCAGTCTTCACGAAGTGTGGCCCCGATCTCGCTCAAAGCGGTGACCGAGATCTCACCTTCCTGCGGTGCCGGTTCGATCAGCCAGGGTGTCACGGTCTCCGGTTCCTGAGGTTCGATTCCGAGGGCCCGCTCGATCTCCGGCATCGGCTCACGCGCGATTTCGGGCAGCGGTTCCGGCTCGAATTCGGGGACGATCCCGAAGAGCGGGTCCTCCCCGGCCGGGTCGACACTGGTGCCGCCGACGACGCGCGGCTTGAAGATGTGAATGTCGGCGCCTTCGACTGCGACCGGCTCGGTGATCAGGTCCTCGTCCGGCTCGGCAACCGCGTCCCATTCGGCGGTTGAGCCGATCGTCAGGGCGCTGCCTTCACCGGCGGTCAGCCCGCTGGTGATCAGGGTTTCCTCGGCAGCAACGTTGAGATTCGCGCCGTAATGGCCGAGCACTGCTTCGCGCAGGATGTGGCGGGTCGAATCCTCGATCCAGGCCGCGATGTAGGTCGCCGATTCGCCACCGATCGAGGTCAGGTCTTCGCCGTTGATCAGGGACAGCTCGAGGTCGAGCGCCAGCTCCACCCTCTCGCGGGACCGCAGGTCATCAGCCTCGCCGGTGATCAGAGCGGCGGCCCGGGCCGCCAGCGGAGCGTCGATCACACCTTCCCCGCCAAGCGAGGCCCGGATCGCGATCAGATGGTCGCTCAGAGCGTCAACCGGGTTTTCCCGCTCGCAGCCGTACTGGAAGCGCTTCTGGGCGAACTCCATGCGATCGGCAGCCGGTGACTCCTTGGCCAGGGAGATGATCAGTTCATTCAGGCTTTCGACTTCCGACTCGATCAGGAAGTAGCTGCCGGACCGGGGCGGCGATACGGCGGTCTCGATGCGGCGCCAGGAGTCCTCGCCTACCGGCGCGAAGCCGAAGGGTCCGAGTCCGACCGAACCTTCCTTGTAGAGGCGGAGGGCACGGATCAGGCCGTTCAGGCGGCTGACCGCCTGCCGGGGGCCGTCCTCGCTGCTCTCGAGATCGGTCAAAGCGAAGTAGGCAGTCTGCCAGGCGCTGCGACCGGTTCCGTCGCTCGAGGTCGCTTCAAGCGGGGCTTCGATCGAATCGGCCTGGACGATGCGGATGTCCCCCTCAAGGGTGATTTCGGTCGGGGTCATCTCGAAGCCGATCAGCGGCACCATCAGGACGTCGGCCTCGCGAATGTCGCGGGCCTGGACTTCAAGCCCGGCCAATGCGGCCTCGACCCGGCTGATGTCCAGCGAGAACTCGGTCGTGCCTTCCCAAAGCGAGGTGATGAAGACGGCGATCATCTCTTCGGCCCGACGGGTCGGTTCGGAGGGAACTGGGATGCCGCGTGACTCCAGGTACGGAGCCGCAACGTCGGAGGAGGCAATTGCCCCTCGTGCGGGTCCGTAGGAAGGAAGGGAGCGGAGTTCTTCGATGTGGGCGCTGATGAAACGCGAAGTCAGCGGCACGTACCGGTAGAAGTGAGAGCTGTCCCCGTTGTTCTCGGCGACGTCGAAGGGGATCTCGTCACCGGTAGCCACCAGAGAGGAAAACCGGGTTGACGCCTCGGCTGCGAGCCGCTTCAAAGCCTCATCAAGAACGGGATCGTGCATGAGACGGGAGTTCCCCCCCGCCGGGGGCGATCCTGCGAGTGCAGGATCGCTTGCAGCTAGGCCGGGACCGTTTCCGCAGGTTCCCGGTCGAGCCAGCGGATGCCGTACTCACGCATATCGTCGATCAGCGGGACCAGATGCTTGCCCTTTTCGGTGAGGGCATAGGTCACCCGGGGCGGTACTTCGGGGAAGGTCTGGCGTTCGACGATTCCTGCTTCCTCCAGGGTGCGGAGGCGGAGTGAAAGGGTGCGCGGGCTAATGCCCTCGAGCGAGCGTTCAAGCTCGCAGAACCGGCGGCTGTCACCGGCCAGGTCGCGGATCACAAGAAGGGTCCACTTGCCGGAAATGACGTCCGCTGTGCGGCAGACGGGGCACTGATCGTTGTCAATTGCGCTCATGGATTCGAAGTGACCGGGTCGATTGTCGGCCTGGAACCCGGAGGGTGGTGGCGCAGGCCGTCTGGTCACTTCAACAAGTATAGGCACATGGCTTCACTTACTGAAGTGAACTGCCACCGATGACAAGCATCATTCCCGCTCCCAGTGCCAGAAACGGGGCCAGTGGAAGCGCGACCCGCGAAGGCGGCTGACGACGCCCGAGTGAAATCAGGACGCCGGTCAGCCCGGCCAGGCCGAGACCCAGCGCCAGCGCCGGCCAGACCGACTGGCCGAGGTAGATGCCGATCACCCCGGCCAGCTTGACGTCTCCCATGCCCATGCCTTCGGGCCGGATCAACGCCGCTGCCAGAAAAGGAGTGGCCGCAAGCACTCCGGCCAGCAGCGCCTGCCCCGGCCTGCCGCTGACGATCGCCGCCGCCAGGCCAGCCAAAGCTCCGAAGCCGACCAGCCAGTTCGGGATCACCCGGTTCCGCAGATCGGTCACCGTGGCCACAACAAGGGTCAGCACGAGGATCGAAGCCGCCGGAACGGTGAGTGAGTCCATGCCTCCACCCTGCCGGGGAAAAGCTCACACGTGGCTCTACAGGTGCAAAATCACTGCAACAAAAAGGCCGGCACA
>JAUPTY010000066.1 GCA_030917845.1 Actinomycetota bacterium
AACTTGAGCGCGACCATCTCGCGGTCGGCTGGCGCCAGGGTGCCGAGCGCGGCCAGGAGGTCGGACCGCTGCTCTCGCTCAAGGACGGCGTCGGTCACCGAGCCCGGAGCCTCCTGCTCCAAAGGCTCGATCGCCGGCACTTCGCGCTTTCTCTTCCTCAATTCGTCAAGGGCGGCTTTCCGGGCGATCCCGAACAGCCAGCCCCGCGCCGAACCCCGCTTCGGATCGAACTTGTCCCACTTGCGAAAAGCCCGCTCGAAGGCGAGCGCGGTCACATCCTCGGCTGTCACCCGGTCCCTGAGGAGTCCGGCCACATACGAGTAGAGGTCGTCCCGGCTACCCCGGTAGAGATCCTCGAACCAGGGGCGGGGTCCGGTCCGTGGACCTCCAGCCTCCCGTTGGGTCGAGTCGGGGTGAGGAACCGCTTCAAGCATTCCGTTCATACCCAGACTACGGACGGATCTTCGATCCGTCACATGGGGCTAAGCCTCGTGGGGTTCGAAGTCGCTCTTGCGGGCTCCGCAGACCGGGCAGAACCAGTCGTCGGGGATGTCTGTGAAGGCGGTTCCGGGCGGGATGCCGCCGTCGGGGTCACCTTCGGCCGGATCGTAAATCCACCCGCATGAAATGCAGATCCAGAGGCTGGTTGTTGCGGTGCTCATGGCCGCCAGACTACCCGAGCCAAGGTGACAGGCACCCGCCCGTGAGCGGCGGCTTGAACGGAGGATCCGTCTTGGCGATACGGTTCTTCGGGTGAACTCGTTTCCGGAAGCCGGACCCGGCGAGGCGATCAACCTCGGCGTGCCGTCCGAACCCCGTCCCTCCGCCACCATCCTGCTGCTGCGCGACCGCGACGAAGGCGGTCCGCTCGAGGTTTTGATGCTGAAGCGCTCGGCCGAGTCGCATTTCATGCCGAGCGTCTGGGTATTCCCCGGAGGCTCCCTTGACCCCGAGGATGGCGAAGGCCTTGACGGCCTGCGGACCTGTGCCGCCCGTGAACTTGAGGAAGAGGCCGGAATCAGCCTCGACCTCTCGACCGAACTGATCCCCCTGGCCCGCTGGGTCACTCCCGAGGTTGTAAAGACCCGCTTCGACACCTGGTTCTTCCTCGCCAAGGCGCCCGAGGGCACCGAGGCGAAGCCGGACGAGTTCGAGATGACCGAGGCCCTCTGGGTCAACCCGGCCGATGCCCTGACAGCGGCCGAGGCCGGGGACATGGCGATCGTCTTACCCACTCTCAAGCAGCTCGAGGCGCTGGTCCCTTCAGCCGACACCGCTGAGGCGATCTCCCGGGCCGCCGCTGACCCCAATGCCTCGAAGGTCGTCCTGCCGAAGGTGATCGGGGACGAACGAAACGCCCGGGTCGTCCTACCCAACGAGGACGACTACCCGGATTGAGTTACCCCGGCTAGGGCTCGGGCTCTACCTCGCGGGTGTGAAACAGCTCGCGGGCATGCTGGTTGAAGCGAACACTCAGCTCGGTCAGGTAGGCGAGGTTCTCGTAGAGCCAGAGCCGGGCGACACCCGCCCCGAGGCTGTCGGCCGGGCCAGAACCTGTACCGATCCGGGCGATCAGGTCCCGGGAAAGGTCCTGGTTCGGAGCGACCGGGGCCGGCGGCGGCTGACTGTTCTCGATGGTCTGACCCGCTTCGGCGTACCAGCTCGAAACTTCCTCGATCATCGCTTCGAGTTTCGGGCTTGTCCCCGGGCCCGGAGGCACGAACCAGGGTTCCTGCGGGATCAGTCCAAGGCCCCGGGAGACGCGTCGGAGTCGAAGCCCCGACGCAGCGAGCGCCATCAGGGACTCCGGGTCGATGTGCTCGCCAGTGGTCTCGTCGAGGTACTGCCGGAGGACGGCGTCAAGCCGGTCGGATGCTGCCAGGGCCTCGTCCCAGCTCTCCTGGTCGACGCCGCTGTGGCCGGCCAGAACCCGGTGGGCAGACCGTCGCAGGAGTTCTGCCGCCGCCTGCATCGACTCCCCGAGCGAGCGCCGGATCAGTTCGGTCGCCCCCTGCGGCCAGATCAGCAGCCCCACCATGAGGCTGACCCCGCAGCCGATCGCCACATCCTGGAAGCGGATCAGCGCGATCTCCCAGCCGATCGGCTCGATCAGGTTGTAGAGCACCATCACGAGGACAGCAAAACCTGCCTGGCCGGCGGCAAAAGAGAGCGCCCGCGGCGCGTAGGCGGCAAAGAGCACTGACAGCGGCAGCGCGATCCACAGGAGAACGATCGAGCTGCCTATCAGGTCGATGAAGAAGGAACCAACGATGATCCCGACCAGGGTTCCGCCCAACGCATGCCAGATCGAACCCCTGGTGCCAAGGGCGTTGTTGCGAAGGATCGAGAGGGTGCCGAGCACGACCCAGAACGCGTTCTGGACGGAGAGCAGGTCAGCCGCCAGTACCGCCAGGGCGATCGCGATAGCGCCCCGGATGCTGTTCTGAAACCAGGAGGAGCTCGGGTTGACGTGCTCGGAAATGAGCCGACCCGTGGCCGCGACCTGGTGCCGGCTTCGTCCCGCAGCCCAGGCCCAGACCTTGCCGAGTACCCCGGCCGCACGCTCCCGTTCGGTCGCCACTTCGACCATCCTCGAAACATCGACCGCCGCGTAGGCGACTTTGCGCAGCCTGAACTCATGTTCGAGTTGTCGCGCAGCTTCGTCCACGTTTTCCTCCCGGACGCTGGCCAGCTCCCCGGCCGACTGGTCAACCAGCTCCTGAAGCCCGTCGGTCACCGGGCCGACCGGGAGTTCGTTTCGGCTGCCAGCCAATGCTTTGGAGGATTCTTCGACCAGGTCGGCAGTCGCCGCACGCAACCGCCTGGCCCGATCGCCATCTGCATCGATCCCGGACCCGGGAATAGTGATCAGCCCGTACAGCCATCCCACTTCCTCGACCAGTGAGGCGAGCGCCGCACTAACTCCGGTGGCACCAGTCGGTCGGTGGGGCGTGGCGACGAAACGCTTGCGAAGGGTCCAGACCCGCTTCCTGGTTTCGATCCGCAGTTCCTCGGAGTTCGGATCCCGGATCAGTTCTGCCAGGGATGCGCAGACCTTCGAGGCATGCCGGCGAAGCTCGCCGGTCCAGGGCAGCCGCCAGAGCAGGTAGGTGGCCGGTATACACAGGGCGCAGGCGAGCAGCCACCCATAGAGACGGTCATCGATTTCGGACATGGGTGCCTCGATCATCAGGGGCAGCGCCAGCAGCAGCACAGCGCCGTTCCGTGCCGCCGCCACATACGGGTTGACCACACCGAGGAAGAAGATGACGAAGGAGACGATCCCGGCCACGACGACCCCGGCGATGGTCACCGCCGCCGAAAGCCAGGTTCCGAGGACGATCAGCACGCAGCCCGCCACCACCAGGGACAGCCACGCGACCAGCCGGGATCCGGCCGGGCCAGCGAACGTCACCATGGCAAGAACGATGAAACTCCCGAAAGCGGCGAAAGGCTGAGCCGAACCGGCAAGAAAGGCGGTCGCGAGCGCGAAGCTCAGCGGCATGAAGATCGCCGTTCGCAGCGCCACCTTGAAGGCGGCGGGATCGATCCGGTCAGTCAGCCGGGAAAGGCTCAAGTCCCGCGTTCCACGGTCCGGGCGGATAGTGATGGAAACCTTCCTCATCCATCTCGGCGTGCAGACGACGGAAGAGCTCGCCGGCATTCGAGAGCGCCATCTTGAGTTCCGCCGCAGTACGTTCTTTCAGCCGCCAGAGGAACCAGAGCTGCCGGTCGTTGATCCCGAAGTCCACTTCGCGATCAATCGTCGTTGTCCATTCGAGGAAGCCGGGCGAGAAGAGTTCGCGCAAGGCGATCGGATCGTGTTCCTGCGGAACGGTGGCCAGGAAGTGCTGGTTGAACTCGAGCGATTCGAATTCAACCTTGCGACGCGAGACCCGCTGCTTGACGAACTCGCCAGCGTTTGACTCGATCGATTCAACGTTGAAGGCGGGCACAACTTTGGCCAGGTCGGGCATGTGGGCCTTGGCGAGAATCGCGGTCGGCACGACGCTCTTGCGCATGAACCTGCCGGTTTCCTCTTCGTCGGCGTCGCAGCTCGCTCCCCAGAAGTCCGGGGCCAGTTCGCCGGTCAAGCGGTTGCTGCCACCGACGCAGAGTGCCACCGGTCCGTCGGCGGGATTGATTCCGCCGACTTCCTCCCACTTGACCTCTCCCGCTCCCTTGTAGGAAGAGACGATCTGCTGCCAGTTCTCCGAATCCTTGCCCACGGCGGTCACCCTACCCGTAGCCGGGGGTGGAATCTCGGAGTAGGATGGCGCAGTACGGAATTCAACCGAGGAGACTTGCCTATGAGTGGCGCACTGATAGCGCTGATAGTGGTCGTCGTTATCGCCCTGATCGCGGTGTTCTGGTACATCGCGACCCGAAACGGGATCATTGCTTCGCGTAACCGGGTCGATGAATCCTGGAGCGGCATCGACGTTCAGCTGAAGCGCCGACATGATCTGGTCCCGAACCTGGTCGAGACGGTCAAGGGCTACGCGACTCACGAGCAGAAGGTTTTTGAAGCAGTGACCAAGGCCCGGGCCGACGCGATGTCAGCCAAGGGTGTCGGGGATACCGCCACCGCGGAGTCCGGCCTCAACCAGTCGCTCGCCGATCTGCGAGCCGTGGCCGAGCAGTACCCGGACCTGAAGGCGACCGAGAACTTCCAGCAGCTCAGCCGGAACCTCTCCGAGCTCGAAGACGAGATCCAGGCTTCCCGCCGGATCTACAACTCGAACGTCCAGAGCTACAACACCAAGATCCAGCAGTTCCCCGCGTCGATCGTCGCCAACCAGGGCGGCTTCACCGACAGGGAGTTCTTCGAGATCGAGAACGCCGCCGAGCGCGAGACCCCGAACGTCACGTTCTGAGGACGGGACGCGGAACGGGGGTACCCGAAAAGTAACGAGCGCTTCGCGCTCTGATTAAGGAGTCACTTTTCGGGCACCCCCGTCCCACGCCCTTCCGGAGAAGGTGAGGGTTCGGGTTCGCTCGCTTCAGTCTTTGCGGAGCTGGCCGGACCGAAGAGGGCGGCCCACCAGACGCGGGTCAGGCTCGAGGCGACTTCGTTCGGGTCGCTTTCGCCCTGGGCCAGGTGAACCTGGAAACTCCGTTCGGTCATCAGCACCAGCCCTTCGGCCAGTGCTTCCGGGTCGAGTGATTCGCTGACCGCGCCGGACTTCTGCAGGCGTTCGATTTCTTCCCGGGTGCCCTCAGTGACGGTCTCGAGCACCGTGGACCAGAGTTCGCGCACCTCTTCGTCGTAGGTCGCGGCTTCGCCAGCCAGGGCAAGCAGCTGGGAGCTGTCCGCGTATACCCGGGCCATGCCGTAGATCCCGCGTTCGATGTCGCGGCGGGGATCGTCGCTCTGCTTCCAACAGCGGCCGAGCCGGTTCTGGTGTGAGGCGATCAGGTCTTCGAGTGCGCCGAGCAGCAGCTCTTCCTTGTCGCCGAAATAGACATAGAAGGCCGACCGGGCCACTCCGGCCTCACGGGTCACGCCCTCGACCGTCAGGTCCTTGAAGGATCCTTCAGCCGACTGATTGAGGGCGGCCTCGATCAGTTCCTGCCTGGTCCGCTCGTGACGGCGGCGGCGATTATGTCGGCGCTCAAGCGAAGTCGGCACCCGCCAAGCATAGGCACCGCCCCCGCCGGAAACCCCGGCGGTAGCTACTTGCCCTGCCTGCTGCTTTTCTTCTTGCCCTTGATCTCGAAGTTGAGGGTGAAGGTGGGGCTTTCGTTGGTGTTCTCGTCGTCGGCCCGGAATAGAGCGATGTATCGACCTGCTCTGGGCTTGAAGGTGGGTGACCTGTAGGCGACGGGCATGACGTTGAGGCCGATGTGGGCCGGGGCCTCGTGGTAGCCGGCGAACAACCGGACACTGCGCTTCTTCTTGCCCTTGACCTTCTTCACTATGCGGTAGTAGTCGATCATCGCGGTTCCCTTTTCGCCAATCTCGAAATCGAGCGCCGTGCCCTTGCCCCTCCATCCAATGACGGTGTGCCGGAGGCGTACCTGCTCGAGCTGCGGGGGTTCGAGGTCGAAATTGAGCGGGGCCTGAGGGCCGGGATCCGAAAGCGGATCGCCAGGCTGATTGGTCACCGTGACCGTCCCCCGGACCGACTGTGGATGAAGCATGCAGATGAAGAGATACTCGCCGGGCTGGTCGAAAGTTACCTTGAACGAGCTGCCAAGTTCGTGGCTCGGAAACGTGTTGCCGGGGTCCGAATCCCACTGGCTGGCGTTCGGCGCCTGACCGGTAACCGAATGCTGCAGATCGGGGCCGATCCAGTCCCAGGTAACCGACTCGCCGAGATCGATCTTGGGTTCCTGCGACCACCTGAAATCAGTGATCGAAACCCGCGTGTTCGCCGCCTGGGCAGGAGGCGACACAAAGCCAGTCAGAAGCCATGCGGCAGCGACGGTCAGAGTCGCGCCGATCAGCTGCCTGTGGCTAACTGGGGCCTACTTCCCGCCCTTGCCCTTGATTCTGAAATCCAGTGTGAAATCGGGGCTGGCGTTCGTGTTCTGGTCTTCGACCCGGAAGATGGCCTTGTAGTTGCCGGCCTTCGGCTTGAAGGTGGGTGACCGGTAGGCGACCCGCATCGCGTTCAGGCCGATGTGGACGGGATCCACGTTGTATCCGGCGAACTTCCTGACCTTCCGGGTCTTGCCGCCACGTTTCTGTTTAACGATCCGGTAGTACTCGATTATGCCTTCGCCACGTTCGCTGTTCTCGAAATCGAGCATGGTTCCGTTGCCCCTCCAGCCGATGATCGTGTTGCGGAGGCGGACCAACTCCACCTGCGGTGGCTCGAGATCAAACATCAGGGGGGCCTGCGGGCCGGGGTCCGAGAACGGATCACCCGGCTGGTTGGTCACGGTCACCGTTCCGCGTACAGCCTGCGGGTGCAGCTTGCAGACGAAGAGATACTCGCCCGGCTGGTCGAAAGTGACCTTGAAGGTGCCGCCGAGGTTGTGCTTCGGGACCGGGTTGTCACGGTCAGAATCCCACTGGGTGGCATTCGGAGCCTGACCGGTGACCGAGTGCTGGAGGTCCGGGCCGATCCAGTCCCAGGTAACCGACTCGCCGAGGTCGATCGTCGGCTCCTGTGACCAGGTGAAATTGGTTATCGCAACACGGGTATTGGCCGCCTGGGCAGAGGCCGAAAGCAGGCCCGCCAGGAGCACTGCGGTGACGACTCCGAGAGTCGCGCCGATGAGCCGTCGGATTGTCACTCGACGAGGTACCAACCGCTCATACCGCCGTGGAGATGGCTGAAAACGTGGCAGTGGTAGAGCCAGCGACCGGGGTTCTCTTCGATCCAGCGAATCCTGAACGAGTCACCCGGACCGAAAGTCCGGTTGTCCTCCATGGTCCCGTCAGGGTTCTGCCAGCGGTGGCCGTGAAGGTGGAAAGTGTGGAAGAAATCGTCGATTCCGTAGATGTGCATCGCCACGTCGTCGCCGACGTTTGCGGTCAGGTTCGGCGTGTTGCCGGTGTAACCGCGACCGTTGATCGCGTAGATCGTGGAGATGTTCGGTGCGACCACACCGGGCAGGAAAGAGTGGAAACCGAGGAAGTACTCGCGGTCCGGCAGGGGTTCGTCCGGGTCTCGAACGACCAGCGGACCGAAGAGACCTTTGGGGATTCCGGTGGTTTCAAAGGGACCGTGATCGTGGTAGAGCCAGGTGCCGAGGCTGGTCTCGGGGCATTCCCAGACATAGGTGAAGGTGCGACCCTTCTGGACGAATCCGCCCGGGTCGGTCCAGTAGCCCTTGTAGGCCCCGTCCATCTCGTTCGAGTAGAAGGCGCCGTGCGGATGCATGGTGACCGGGATCGGAACTGCGTTCCTGAAGTGGACGACGAGGGTGTCGCCGACGTTGGCGTCGAGGAGAGGGCCCGGGATCGTTGCCGGGCCGAGCGGCGCAGTGAAGTTCGGCTCATACAGGCGATACGCGTAAGCCTCGCCCTTGGTCCGCCCGACTTTCTTTGCGACTGACTGCCCGAACATCTGATCGCGGCGCTTGGGCATGATGTTCCAGGTGACTGGTTCGGCCTGGATCCAGTACTCCTTGCGCGGCCCGGAAATGCTGGCCTTACTGATCTGGGGATCGTTCTTGGCTGCGGCAACCTTGGGGGGCACCGGCACTTCGTTAGCGAGGGCGCTGTAGTCGGTTCCCTGATCGATCCTGAACTGCTTGTTGCCGATGGTGCAGATGAGCGCACCGCCGGCCATGCTGAGGAAACCCCTTCTGCTGAACGAATCAAGACTCATGAGCTGATCTCACTTTCCGACCTTGACGGCCAGTCTCATCAGGTGGTGAAGGCTGCATGCGAAGACCCATGTGCCCGTCTTGTCCAGCTGGCGGGACCAGCGATAGCTCCCGGAGGGAGAGTTGGGAGTCATGTAGTCGAAACGGTTGATTCCCGCGGGTCCGCTCATGAAGGTTACGTTATGGGGATTCTGATTCATGTCACTCCAGACCCATTCGATCCTGTCGTGGACTTTGACCTCCAGATACTCAGGGCTGAAGAAGTCAGTTGGATCTGCGCCCAGATAGTCGTCTGTTTCATGGTCAAGTACATCAACCCGCCAGGTCTTGCCGGGCTTCGGTTCAACCGGCTCGACCGGGGGCGTA
>JAUPTY010000067.1 GCA_030917845.1 Actinomycetota bacterium
GTTGATGGCCGGATCGTTCCTAACTACGCAGCGACCATTGTTTCGTTCGAGGAAGGCGACGTTGTCAACGGCAAAGTCGTCCGCATCGACCGTGACGAGGTTCTGCTCGACATCGGCTACAAGTCTGAAGGTGTAATTCCCGCCGGCGAGCTCTCGATTCGCAAGAATGTCGATACCTCGGAAGAGGTCGAGCTCGGTGAGGAAGTCGACGCGCTCGTCGTCACCAAGGAAGACGCCGAAGGTCGCCTGATCCTTTCCAAGAAGCGTGCCCGCTTCGAGAAGGCCTGGCGCAAGATCGAGACTGCCGCCGAAAACGGCGAACCGGTTGAAGGCAACGTGATCGAGGTCGTCAAGGGCGGCCTGATACTCGACCTCGGCATCCGTGGCTTCCTGCCCGCTTCGCTGGTCGACATCCGCCGGGTTCACAACCTCGACGAGTTCATGTCGACCACTCTCGAATGCAAGGTCATCGAGCTCAACCGCAGCCGCAACAACGTCGTGCTTTCCCGCCGCGCCGTCCTCGAAGAGGAGCGCAAGGAAGTCCGCGACCAGATCCTCGACCGGCTCCAGCCGGGCGAAGTGGTCGAAGGCAAGATCTCGAACATCGTCGATTTCGGCGCTTTCGTGGACCTCGAGGGCATCGACGGTCTGATCCACATTTCCGAGCTTTCCTGGAGCCATGTCAACCATCCCTCAGAGGTGGTGGCGATTGGCGACACGGTCAAGATCAAGGTGCTCGACATCGACCGCGACCGCCAGCGCATCTCGCTGGGTCTCAAGCAGACCCAGGAAGATCCGTGGCAGCGCGTGGTCAGCACTTACCGCTCCGGCGACGTGCTCGAAGGCACAGTCACCAAGGTCGTCTCCTTCGGCGCTTTTGTCGAGATCCTCGACGGAGTCGAAGGCCTGGTCCACATTTCGGAACTTGCCGACCACCACGTCGAAAACCCCAGCGAGGTCGTCGAACTGGGCGCCAGCCTCAACGTCAAGATCCTCGAGATCGACGAAGAGCGCCGCCGCCTTTCGCTCTCGATCAAGCGGGTCGAAGGCCAGAACATGCTGCTGAAGGATCTCGGAGCTGCGCTCGCCGCTGCTTCCGGAACGCCTGAAGCCGAGGCTGCCGAGGCGACCGAGGTTTCCGACGAGGAAACCCCGGAGCTGGCCCTCTCCGAAGAAGTCTTCACCGAGGAAGCCGCCGAGGCCCCGAACGAACAGGAGCTCGTAGAGGAAGCAGCCGTCGAGGCCGATCCGGCCGCTGACTCGGATCCGACCGCTGATCCGGCCGATCTCGCTCCCGTAGAGGAGCTGGTTGAGGAAGCGATCGCCGAGGCCGCCGTCGCTGACGCAGCCGAGGAAGCTGCTGCCGAAGACGAGACTCCCGAAGAGGTAGTCGAGGACGCCGTGGCCGAGGTTGAAATCGAAGCCGAAGCTGACGAGGCTGCTGCCGAAGAGGCCGTAGTCGAGGAAGCCGAGGAGATCACCGAAGAGGCCGTTGAGGTCGAGGGTGACGCCGATTCCGCTGAAGGGGAAGAAAAGTCCTGACCATCGGGCTGACCGGGGGCGTAGCTGCCGGTAAGTCCGAGGCACTGAGCGCCTTTGGGCGACTCGGCGCGGCAACAATCTCGGCTGACCAGGTCGTTCACGACCTGCTCGACCAGGAGCCGCTGCTGGGTCGCCTCAAGGAGCGCTGGGGCGATGTGGTCGCGCCCGAAGGCAGGGTCGACCGCGCGGTGGTTGGCGCGAAGGTCTTCAACGACCCGGCCGAGCTGGCCTGGCTCGAAGCCCAGATCCACCCGCTGGTCGGCGGAGAACTGCTGGGCTGGCTTTCCGGTCTCGATCCGGAAACCAGATTCGCAGTCGCCGAGATCCCGCTGCTCTTCGAAGGCGAGATGCACAAGCAGTTCGACCACACCGTTGCGATCGTTGCCGACGAGGAGACCAGGCAGGAACGGGCCCGCTCGCGCGGTCACGAAGGCGTCGAGGGGCGTGAAGCCCGGCAGCTCAGCCAGGCCGACAAGGCCAGCCGGGCGGACACCGTAATCGAGAACGACGGCAGCCCGGAAGAGCTGCAGGCCAGGCTCGGTGAGCTGCTCTCCAGGCTTGAGTCAGAGTTGCCGACCGGCGGGCAAAGCTAGTCTGTAGAGCCACTCCGCATGGCCTCAAACCGAACCTCAAAAGCGGGCGGCAGCCGCCGCCCCGACCGGTCACCCCGGCGCAACAACAGCAAGCCCCGAACCGGGGCGGGCCGTGCCTTCCTGATCCTGGCCGGACTTGTCATGGTCGGGATCGTCGCCATCCTCGTTGTCAGCGGGCTGGCCGGCAAAGGCATCCAGGAAATCTCGCTGCCTCTCAAGCATGAGGACGTGATTCGACAGCAGTCGCAGGAGAAGGGGGTCGATGCCGCCCTGATCGCCGCGGTTATCTACTCCGAGTCCCAGTTCGTCGACCAGACTTCGCATGCCGACGCGCGGGGGCTGATGCAGATCACCCCCCAGACCGCCGAAGAGATCGAGAAGCTGAGTGGAGGCACCACTTTCCGGCTAGAGGACCTGAGCGATCCGGAGTTGAACATCCGGTATGGCACTTTCTATCTGGCGCACCTGATCGAGATGTACGACGGTGACGTGGTTGCCGCCCTGGCCGCCTACAACGCCGGACCGGGCAACGCCGATGTCTGGGGCGGTTCGCAATTGACGATCGACGACATTGAATTTCCCGAAACGCGTGAGTATGTGAAGAAGGTGCTGGAGAAGCAGCGGGAGTACCGCCACACATACGACCTCGAGCTGGGCTACTGATGAACCTCCGGACGGCCGCTCTGGCGGGAGCGGTCGGGCTGGTACTGGCTGACTCGTCGATTGTCGTCCTCGCGCTGCCGGAGATATTCCGGGAGTTCGACACCAGCATCAGTGGCGTTTCCTGGGTGCTGATCATTTTCAACCTTGTGCTGGCCCTGCTCGCCGTGCCGGCCGCACATCTGGCCCGGCGTTTCGGTCCGGGCCGTTCGGCTGCGATCGGACTGGCTGTATTTGCCGGCGGCAGCCTGGTCTGCGGCCTGGCGACCGGGCTCGGACCCCTGCTGACCGGCCGGGCCGTCCAGGCGGCCGGAGGCGCGGTTGCCGTGGTCGGAGCGCTGGAACTAATGGTCTCCACATTTGGCAACGACCGGCGGGCAATCGCCACCTGGGTGGGGGCCGGCGCGATCGGAGCGGCGGTCGGCCCGGGACTCGGCGGCCTCCTGACCGAACTCGTCTCCTGGCAGGCGATCTTCCTCGTCCAGGTGCCGGTGGCGATCATCGCCGGGGTGCCTTTGAGGGAAGCCGTGGTCCAGGAAACCCGTGAGTGGAAAATCCCGCTTCCTGTTCAGGCGGTCGAGGGGAGCCGGCCACACCTGCCAGCAAACCTTGCACTTGCCCTGGTCTCGGCCTCGATCGCGGCGACTCTCTTTCTGATCGTCCTGATGCTGATCGAGGGCTGGCTGCTGACCCCGATTGAGGCGGCTCTGGTGGTCACGGTTCTGCCGGTAGCGGCCCTGGCCGGTTCGCGGATCGGCAGCAACGTGGAGTCAGAGCGGATTCGGGCGTCTTCGGGAGCGATCCTCCTTGCCGGAGGCCTCGCCGCGCTGGGCCTGCTTCCGAAATCTTCCGTGCTGCTGGTCATCCCGCCCCAGATCCTGGCCGGCATCGGTCTTTCGCTGGTCCTCTCGGCCCTGACTGAAGCTGCGCTCCACGGTCGCTCTTCCGCCGCCGTCCACGGAGGCTGGACAATCTCTGCCCGGCATGCTGGTGTGGTGATCGGGCTTCTGATTCTCACTCCGATCTTCACCAATCAGCTGAACGAGCAGCGTGAAGCGGCCCTCGATGCCGGTACCGCGATCGTTCTGGATTCACCGCTTGACCCGTCAGACAAGATCGAACTGGGTGAAAAGCTGGCTTCTGAGGTCGAGATTCAGGGAGAGAGAGTCCCGGACCTCTCACCGGCATTCGAGCCGCTGCCGACCGACCCGGAGCAGCGTGACCTGTACGAGCAGATACTTTCCGGCATCGACGATCAACTCCGGAAAGCGGCTACCAAGGCATTCTCGCTTTCCTTCCTGATCTCGGCCCTGTTCGGCCTGCTCGCCTTGATTCCGATCGCGATGACCCGGAGGCTGGACCTGTGAGTCCGGACGATCCGACAGACGAGATGCCGGGCGGCCCGGAAAGGCCGACCGAAGTGACCCGGCCCGGGGATGAACCTACCGGGAAGATCCCGGAAGGTAACGAGAACCCGACCGATGTCATCTCCGAGGGCAATGAGAACCCGACCGATGTTCTGCCCGATTCGGGTCAGGCGGATCCGGTGAGAGGCGCGGAGCCGGCAGGAGCCGGGCCGTCCGGTCCCGCCGCTGTCACACCATCGGCCGCAGGAGGCAACAAGGGCATCGGGATACTTGTCGCCTCGATCGTCGCTTCGCTGCTCCTGGTCGGCGTCTACATCGCTGCAGGCGGGCTCGACAACGGCCCCGACAAGGCCGCAGACCCCTGCGACGCCCGCCCCTGGACTGATCCGCAAAACGTCGAGGAGGCTGCCCAGCAGTTCGCCCTGTCGGCAGCCGACGGTGCCGCCTGCGAACTGGGAGTAAGCCGGGAAGAGCTGGCCCGCTCGATTGCGGACGAGCAGGCTCGTCAGAAGTTTCTCGAGGAGAACGGCATCAGTGATGCCCAGCTCGAGGATGCCCTGAGGGCGGGCCTCAACCGGGCGGTGGATGACGCCGAGAACGCCGGGGCGCTCAGCCCCCTCGCCGCTATCGGGATCCGTGCCGCGATCGGGGTGATGCCGATGTCGGTGATGATCGACCTGCTGGAGAACGCGGACGGCATCTTCAACGGAGACCTCGGATCCCCGGGCGGGCTCGGGGACGCGATCGACGCGATCACCGGCGGGGCCGATGAACTCGGATCAGGCAGTAGCGATGACCCGCTTCAGGACCTCGGCGGAGTGCTCGAGGGAGTACTTCCAGAAGGAACGACCGATGCTCTTGAAGGCCAGATTCCGGACGACCTGCAGCAGCAGCTCGAAGATGAAGCGATGAAGCAGCTCGAACAGGGCCTCGACGGCCTGCTCAATCCCTAAGCGCCAAGAGCCCCGGCTCACTCACCGGATCCGGTCGTGGCGCGGCTTGACCGGAGAACGAGGAAGACCAGTAGCGGCTGAAGCGGCAGGCGGGCGTAAAGGGCCCATTTCGGGATGCCGGCCTTTGCCATCCGTTCGATCTGCTCCTGGTCGATAGCCATGTGGAGGTTGGCCGGGAAGACCGCCAGCAGCAGCGCCGTGAGCCAGACTCCGGCCGGTTTCGCAGTGGCGTCGGGAATCATCGCCAGTCCTCCTGCGATCTCAGCCGCACCGCTGACCGCCACGGCCTCCTTGTGCATCGGAATCCACGGCGGCATGATCGCCAGGAAGAACTTCGGGCGGGTGAAGTGAAGGACTCCGACCCCGAGGAAGGCGAGGCCGAGGACCCGGCGGAGGATGCTCATGGGCCAACCCTACGGGTCGTTATGGTGAGCGGGTGTCCGAGTTCAGACTGAATCCCGCTTTCAAGCCGCTGGCTGACCAGCCGGCGGCCATCGAGCAGCTTTCCGAGGGCCTGGTCGAAGGGGAAAAGATCCAGACCCTGCTCGGCGCAACCGGCACCGGCAAGACCTTCACCATGGCCGGGGTGATCGCCGAGGCCCAGCGCCCGGCCCTGGTCATGGCCCACAACAAGACCCTGGCAGCACAGCTCTGCAACGAGTTTCGGGAGTTCTTTCCCGACAATGTGGTCGAATACTTCGTCTCTTACTACGACTATTACCAGCCGGAAGCGTACGTCCCGGCCCAGGATCTCTACATCGAGAAGGACTCGTCGATCAACGACGAGATCGACCGTCTCCGCCACGCCGCAACCGCTTCGCTGCTGGCCCGGCGGGATGTGATCATTGTTGCCTCGGTTTCCTGCATCTACGGCATCGGTTCTCCGGCTCTCTACCAGCAGCAGATGCAGCTCTTCAAGGTCGGGGAAATGATCGACCGCGACAAGGTCCTGAGAAAGCTGGTCCGCCTCCAGTACGAACGCAATGACACGGTCCTGACCCGCGGTTCATTCCGGGTCAAGGGGGAGGTGCTGGAGATCATGCCTTCGTACGCCGAGTCCGCCTTCCGGATCATGCTCTTCGGTGACGAGATCGAGTCGATCCAACATTTCGATCCGCTGACCGGCGAGATTCTCGACGAGGTCAAGCATGTGTCGATCTGGCCCGCCACCCATTACGTAACCGAGGAGGACTCGGTCGAACGTTCTCTCCAGGCAATCCGGGCCGAACTGGACCAGAGGCTCGAGGAACTCGAGGCTGAAGGCAAGGAACTCGAGGCGCACCGTCTTCGTCAGCGAACGCTCTATGACCTCGAGATGATCAAGGAGACCGGTTTCACCTCGGGCATAGAGAACTACTCGAGGCTGTTCGAGGGTCGTAACCCCGGCACTCCGCCACACACCCTGATCGATTACTTTCCGGATGACTTCATCACCTTCATCGACGAGTCACACCAGACAATCCCCCAGATCGGCGGCATGTACCTGGGCGATCGCTCGCGCAAACAGACCCTGGTCGACTTCGGTTTCCGGCTGCCGTCGGCGATCGACAACCGGCCACTCAAGTTCGATGAATTCATGGACCGGATGAACCAGCTGGTCCTCGTTTCGGCCACCCCGGGCGAATTCGAAAGAACGGAATCGTCGAAGGTGGTCGAACAGATCGTCCGGCCGACCGGCATCGTTGATCCGGACATCGATGTGCGCCCGACCGCGAACCAGATCGATGACCTGATGAACGAGATCCGGATCACGACGGAAGCGGGGGAGCGGACCCTGGTCACCACCCTGACCAAGAAAATGGCCGAGGACTTGACCAACTACCTGATCGAACATGGGGTCAAGGTCCGCTACCTGCATTCGGACATCGACACCCTTGAGCGGATCCAGATCATCCGCGAACTCCGTCTCGGTGAGTACGACGTACTGATCGGGGTCAATCTCCTGCGCGAAGGCCTCGACATGCCCGAGGTCTCACTGGTCGCGATCCTCGACGCCGACAAGGAAGGTTTCCTCCGTGGTGAGACGAGCCTGATCCAGACGATCGGACGCGCCGCACGCAACACCTCCGGTCGGGTGCTGATGTATGGCGACCGGGAGACCAAAGCAATGAAATCGGCGATTTCCGAGACTGACCGTCGCCGGGCGATTCAGGTGGCATACAACGAACGACACAACATCACCCCGACCACGATCGTCAAGGGCATTGCCGCCGAAGGCAACCTGCTGACGATCGAGGACAAGGCTCCGGCAAGGCGTCGCCGCAAGCATGAGGACGAATTCGAAGGTCCGGACGAACTTGAGAAGTCGATAATCGCGATGGAAGAGGAAATGAACGCTGCGGCCGAGGACCTCCGCTTCGAGCAGGCCGCCCGCCTCCGTGACGAGATCCGCGAACTCCGGCGCGACCTCGACGCAATGAAGGCCGGGGCCTGAGAAAAGCTCGCATTCAACCTGTAGTTCGTGTCTTCCGTCCTGGGGTCCGTTACGATCAGCGACGTAAACGAGAGAGGGATGGGGAACATGGGAGCGAGTGTTTACGGCGGCCGCGGCCGCGTCCGGGTGACCTTCGCAGGGGCTATGTTCCTGCTTGCCGTTCTGGTGGCTGGCGCTGGCTTCGCGACCAGCAACGCGAGCGCCAAGCCGAAGAAGCCAGGCTATGAAGCTCCGGCCGTTACCTCGAAACTCGACGCCCGTGTTGGCGGAAGTATCCAGCAGATCTGGGTGCAGGACGCGGCTCCCGGTTCGACGATCCTCCTGGTTAACCCTGACAACCGGGTTATCCGCAAGAGCAAGACCGACACTTTCGGCAGCAAGATTTTCCGTGAGGTAAGGCCAGCTCCCGGCTACCGTGTGATCCGGCGTCAGGGTGAGGACGTCGCGGGATCGAACAAGGTGCGCTCGCTCAAACCCGGTGCCAACCCCCCACAGTCGTATTACGACAACCTGCCTCCGCTGAAGGAAGGTCTCAATTACGTTCGCATGCGTGACGGCATCACCTTGGCAGTGACCGTCCGTCTGCCCAGCGGATTGGACATCGAACACGGACCGTTTCCGACCGTCATCGAACACTCGGGCTACGGGACTGCCGCCCCCGGGGACCTGCTCTCATCAATGCTTGGTGGAAGTGGCAACGGCCTGCCCGTACCGGACGGGGCCACCGTGGTCGGTTCCGCCCTTGCTCCCTTGCTGGACTACGCCTCGGTCAGCGTGCAGATGCGCGGGTCGGGGTGTTCAGGCGGCGCCTACGACCTGTTCGGCCTGCCGACTACCTTCGATGGCTACGACATTGTCGAGACCGTGGCCGCCCAGGACTGGTCGAAGGGGAAGATCGGGCTCGTGGGAATCTCGTACTCCGGCATCAGTCAGCTCTTCATGGGCGGGACGCGTCCACCGAATCTCGGTGCGATCGCGCCGATGTCAGTCACGACCGACATCTACAACGGCACCGGGTATCCCGGAGGCATCT
>JAUPTY010000006.1 GCA_030917845.1 Actinomycetota bacterium
AGCAGGAAACAGATCGTGCGGAGCTTCCGCGTGATCCTTCCCCGGCGCTAGGCCGGACCGGATCCCTAAAGGCCGAGGTGCTGGCGCAGCAGGCGGTTGACTTCGCCGCCGTCGGCCCGGCCCTGGGCGGCCTTCATCACGGCTCCGACCAGAGCGCCGATCGCCTTTTCGTTTCCTGAACGAACCTGTTCGACCGGCTTCGGGTTGTCCTCGATCGCCTGGATGACGATCTTTTCGAGCTCACCTGAATCGGAGATCTGCTCGAGGCCCTTCTCGGCAACAACCGTTTCCGGGTCGGCACCGTCAGAGACCATCGACTCGAGCACGGTCTTGCCGGCACCGTGGGAAATCTTCCGGTCGTTGACCAGCCCGATCAGCGTGGCCAGCGAAGCGGGATCAACCTTGGCCTCGGCCAGCGGGATGTCACCCTGCTTCCTCAGTTCGGCAGCAAACTCGCCGGTCACCCAGTTGGCCGCAACCCTGGGATCGATTCCGTCGCGGGACTCGAGAACGCCCTCGAAGTACTCGGCCCAGTCGACCTCGAACGAGAGCAGGAGCGCCGCCTGCTCGTTCACGCCGAGCCCTTCGTAACGGGCGGCCCGGGCCGCGGGCAGCTCCGGCAATGAGGCTTTCGCCTCTTCGATCATGGCCTGGGTCGGAATTACCTGCACCAGATCGGGTTCCGGGAGATAGCGGTAGTCGTGCGCCTCTTCCTTCGACCGCAGCGAATGGAGCTCACCGGTCGCAGGATCGAAGTGGAGGGTCTCCTGGACCACTGTGCCGCCAGAGGCGACGATCTCCTTCTGGCGGGCGACCTCGGCCTCGATGCCACGCTCGATGAAGCGGAATGAGTTCATGTTCTTCATCTCGGTCTTGGTGCCGAGTTCTTCGGAACCGACCGGGCGGATCGAAACATTGGCGTCGCAGCGGAGCGAGCCCTCCTCCATGTTCACATCGGATACTCCGAGCTGTTTGATGGTGGCGCGCAGCAGCTGGCCCCATTCCCGCACCTGGGCGCCGGACCTGAGATCCGGTTCGGTGACGATCTCGACCAGCGGGGTGCCGCCACGGTTGAAATCAACCAGTGAGGCCTCGGAACCCTGGATCCGGCCGGCGCCGCCTGTGTGGATGGTCTTGGCCGCATCTTCCTCGAGGTGGGCATGGTGGATCCGCACGTCGCCCAGTCGACCGTTGACCGCAAAGGGAGTGGCTGCCTGGGTGATCTGGTAGGCCTTGGGGTTGTCCGGATAGAAGTAGTTCTTACGGTCGAAGGTCGAGACCGGGGAAAGGTCGCAGCCAAGCGCGGCACCGATCTGAAGCGCGTACTCGATCGCCTTGGCATTCGGAACCGGCAGCACACCGGGCAGGGCCAGACAGACCGGGCAGGTGTGGACGTTCGGATCGTCCCCGAACGAAAGCTCGCAGCCGCAGAACATCTTCGTTCTGGTCGAAAGCTGGACGTGGATCTCCAAGCCGATCACCGCTTCGTATTCAGTGCTCAATTGACGCCCCCTTCGAGGGCCGGTGAGCCATCGAACTCAATCGCCGCTTCCAGCGCGAAGGCAGCTTCGAGCAGCTTCTGCTCGGCGAACGCTGGAGCAGCGATCTGAAAACCAACCGGGAGTTCAGGCCCTCCCCCATCCGGCTCGGCCAGTCCGGCCGGGATCGAGATCGCGGGAATGCCGGCCAGCGACATCGGCACCGTGAAGAGATCGCTCTGGTACATCGTCCAGGGATCCTTGGTCTTCTCGCCCAGTTTGAAGGCGACGGTCGGCGAGGTCGGCGTGACCACGAAGTCGACCGATCCGAAGGCGTTGTCGAAGTCCTCGACGATCCGGGTCCGTACCCGCTGGGCGCGGCCGTAATAGGCGTCGTAGTAGCCCGAGGAAAGGGCGTAGGTACCAAGCATGATCCGGCGCTTCACTTCCGGCCCGAAGCCGTCTTCGCGGGTCACTTCATACATCGAGAGCAGGTCTTCGTCACTGGACCGGAGCCCGTAACGGACGCCGTCGTAGCGGGAAAGATTCGTGGAAGCCTCAGCCGGCGCCAGCACGTAGTAGGCGGAGATCGCATGCCCGGCATGCGGCAGTTCGATGTCGACGATGGTGCCGCCGAGTTCGGCGATGCGGATCAGGGTGTCCTCGAACCGGGCCAGCACACCTGACTCGATTCCTGCGCCGATCAGCCCACGCGGAACCCCGAAGGTGAGTCCGTCGAGGCGCTCGGCGGTCGGGGAAACGATTCCGCCCTCGATCCCGACCGAAGTCGAGTCCATTTCATCACGGCCCTGCAGGGTGGCCAGCAGCAGCGCCGAGTCGGTCACATCCCGGGTCAGCGGTCCGCATTGGTCCAGCGAGGAGGCGAAGGCGATCATTCCGTAACGAGAGATGGCACCGTAGGTCGGCTTGAGTCCGACGATGCCGCAGAAGCCCGCCGGCTGGCGGATAGACCCGCCGGTGTCAGTTCCGAGCGCCCAGGGGGCCAGACCGCCGGCAACTACAGCCGCCGACCCACCCGAGGAACCGCCCGGCACCCGGCCCCTGTCCCAGGGGTTGAGGCTCGGCCCGTAGGCAGAGTTCTCATTCGACGAACCCATCGCGAACTCGTCCATGTTGGTCTTGCCAAGCATCGGCAGGCCGGCCTCTGTAAGACGGCTCACGGAAGTGGACGTATAGGGCGGGATGTATCCATCGAGGATCCGGGAAGCCGCCGTGGTTGGCACCCCTTCGGTACAGAAAATGTCCTTGATCGCCACAGGAACTCCGGCCAGGGGGCCGCCGGAGCCTCTAATGCCGGCCCGTGCAGATTCGCGGTCTGCCTTCCAGAGGTAGCCATTCAGTTCGTCTGCGGCGACCCGGTCAAGCCAGAAGTCGAGCACCTCACCGGCATCAACTTCGCCTGAGTCGATCATTGCCGCGGTTTCAGCACCGCTGGCTGCGAGCAATTCGTTTACGGCCATGTTCAGGCCTCCGCCTGCGGTGAAGGCACCCGGAAAGCGCCGTCGTGGGGATCGGGCGCCTGCGAGAGCGCCACCTCCCGATCAAGGCTTGGTCGCGGCTCGTCGGCCCGGAGGACGTTCTCGAGGGGCACCACGTGGGAAGTTGGTTCCACTCCCTCGATGTCGACCTCGGCCAGCTTGTCCACGTGGTCGAGGATCGAGGCCAGCTCCCCGGTGAGGATGTCTATTTCGTCTTCACTCAGCCGTAACCGCGAGAGGCGGGCGACGTGCAGGACCTGTTCGCGCTCAATCACGAGGCTGAGTCTATGGACGGCGCTGCGGGGGCGTCAGTCCGACGCTTCAGACTTCTCGCGCGACACTTCGCCAGACCGAAAAGCTGGTCAGAACGATCCCGGCGAGGGCCAGCCAGAAGCCCGTTTCGAAGCCACCCTCGGGCGGAAAGAATGCCTTGATCAACAGGACGATCGAGAAGAGCAGCGAGACCGTCCAGAGAGTCGTCTCGTAGACGATCGGCACATTGGTCCGGCTGCTCGAGATCACGATGACAGGCAGGGCGACTGCCGCAACTGCAATCAACAGCAGGACCAGATCGAGGACGCCGGGAGACGAGATTGCTGACGCGTCTCCCTGCCAGGGGAGCATCAGGCTGGCAAGGATGACCAGTCCGAACAGTCCGGCCAGCCATTCCCCGGCGCGAGCCCGTGAGAGCTTCACTTCGCCCTCGCTTTCGCCGCGGCAAGGGTGTTGACCATGAGCAGCGCGATCGTCATCGGACCGACCCCCCCGGGAACCGGCGTGATCGCCCCGGCAACTTCGGCGGCGGCTTCAAAGTCGACGTCCCCTTTCAGGCCGTCGTCCGTGCGGTTGATTCCGACATCGATCACCGTGGCGCCCGGCTTCACGTGCTCTGCACCGAGCAGGCCGGGCACCCCGACCGCAGCGATCAGAATGTCGGCCCTCGAGCAGACTCCTGGCAAATCCCGGGTCCTTGAATGGGCGGCAGTCACAGTTGCGTTGCGTCCGAGCAACAGACTGATCAGTGGCCTGCCGACCAGATTGGATCGCCCCACGATCACCGCTTCGGCGCCCTCTATTTCGGTCCCGGCATGGTCGAGAAGTTCAATCACCCCGGCCGGGGTACAGGGGACCAGACCAGGCCGGCCTCCGGCAAGAAGACCGGCGTTGGTGGCGGTCAGACCGTCCACGTCCTTGGTCGGATCGATCGCCGCAATGACAGCGTCGGCATCGATGTGATCAGGTGGCGGCAGCTGAACGAGGATCCCGTCGACCTCGTCATCGTCCCCGAGCGCCTTTACGAGAGTCACCAGATCCTGCTGGCTGGTGTCGGCCGGAAGTTCATGGTGCACCGAGCCGATCCCTGCCGCTTCACAGGCCTTGTGCTTGTTTGCGACATAGACGTGGGATGCCGGATCGTCACCGACCAGCACCGTGGCCAGAACCGGCTGATGGCCGCCGGCCGCGATGAAGTCTGCGACCTCGCCGGCCACCCGCTCACGGACCTCCGCCGAAACCTGCCTGCCATCAATCACTTCCGCGCTCAATTCCGCACACCTTCCGTAAACATTTTTTCCATTCTCAGACCGACCGCCGCTGGATCGGCGCGTACTCGGCCATAAGTTTCCGTTCACTGCCGTCGCTTGCGAAGCGGACCAGAATCACTCCTCCGGGCTCCGTACCGGTCACGACACCGTCGCCGAAAGAAGCGTGGGTCACATCATCCCCGACCTCGAACCTGACTGCCGTACCGGGCTCGATCGGGCTCGCCGCAGGACCAGCACCTCGGCTGGAGCGGCCCGGTGCCTGATAGCTCCGGGCGCGCCCGGTGCCGCCATAGCTGGAGCCCTGGTAGCCGCTGGTGAAGCCGCCCTGGCCGACCGCCGAGCCCTGGTGATGGATCAGGGATGCCGGCAATTCATCGAGGAAGCGCGAAGGCATGGTCGGCTCCGACCTGCCCCCGAACATCCGCCTGGTCCTGGCGCTGGTCAGGTAGAGCCGCTTTCTGGCCCGGGTGATTCCGACGTAACAGAGCCGGCGTTCCTCCTCTTCCTCGCCCTCGTCAAGAGCACGCTGATGGGGAAACACTCCATCTTCGCAGCCAATGATGAAGACCGTGTCGTATTCGAGACCCTTGGCGTTATGCAGCGTCATCAGGGTCAGGAGCTCTTCCTTTTTGGTCAGCTTGTCCTGCTCCGAATAGAGCGAAATCTGCTGGAGAAACTCTTCCAGCGGGGGCACATCGCTGTCGCCTTCGAGGGCCCGGTTGGTGTCGAATTCCCCGGCGACTCCGATCAGTTCCCTCAGGTTCTCGACCCTGCCCTCGGCCTCGACCGTGCGTTCCGCCTCCAGGGCCTCGAGGTAACCGGTGTGGGTCAGTACCTTTTCCAGCAGATCGGCCAGCGGCCGGCCTTCGACCGCTTTCTTCAGGTTGTCCATCGTCCCCTGGAATTCGGAAACCGCACGGATCGCCGCGGTGCCGAGTCCCGGCACTGATTCGACCGCACCGGCCACATCCCAGATGTCATCGCCGGTCGTATTGGCGAAAGCCAGGATGCGCCCCTGGGTCGTGTTGCCGATCCCCCGCTTGGGCGAGTTGACGATGCGGCTGAAGGCCACAGAATCGGAAGGGTTGGCGATGTACTGCAGGTAGGCCATCGCATCCTTGATCTCAGCCCGGTCGTAGAACCTGGTTCCGCCAATCACCCGGTAAGCGGTGCCGAACCGGACCAGCGTGTCTTCAAGGACCCGGCTCATCGCGTTCATGCGGTAGAAGACCGCGACATCAAGTGGCGAAGAGCCCTCTTCCTCGATCAAACGCTCGATCTCTCCCGCCACCCACCGGGCCTCCTCGTGCTCGTCACCGAGCCGGACGACTTCGATCTCCTCGCCCTGGCCGAGGTCCGTCCAGAGCTTTTTTGGCCGTCGGTCGCGGTTGTTCCCGACCACTTCATTGGCCGCCGAGAGGATGGTCTGGGTCGAGCGGTAGTTCTGCTCGAGCTTGACCACCTTCGCGTCCGGGAAGTCCTTCTCGAAATCGAGGATGTTGCGGATGTCGGCATGCCGGAACCCGTAGATCGACTGGTCTTCGTCACCGACCACGGTCAGGTTGCGATGCTCGCCGGAGAGCAGCTGAAGCAGGCGATACTGGGCGTGGTTGGTGTCCTGGTATTCGTCAACCAGCACATAGCGGAACGCCCTCCGCCAGCGCGCAAGAACCTCGGGAAAGAGTTCGAGCACGTTGACCATCCGGAAAAGCAGGTCATCGAAATCCATTGCATTCGATTCGAGCATCCGCTGCTCGTAGAGGGCATAGACCCCGGCGGCGGTGTCTTCGAAATAGGAGCCGCCGCGCTGCTTGAACTCTTCGGGATCGATCAGCTCGTTCTTCGCCCCGGAGATCGCGTTCTTTATCGCCCGGGCAGGGAATCGTTTCGGATCGACGTCGAGCTCCTCCATGACCCGCTTGATCATGCGAATTGAATCGGACTCGTCGTAGATGGTGAAAGCACGCGCATAGCCGAGCCGTTCGGCATCTCCCCGGAGCATGCGTCCGCAGGCCGAATGGAAGGTGGTGACCATCATCGCCCGGGCCCGAGAGCCGATCAGCTCTTCCACCCGGTCCCGCATTTCGGTTGCCGCCCGGTTCGTAAAGGTGATCGCGAGAATCTCTCCCGGCCTGGCCCGGCGGGTAGCGAGCAGGTGGACAATCCGGTGGGTAAGGACCCTCGTCTTGCCGGATCCGGCCCCGGCTATGACCAGCAACGGCCCGTCGCCGTACTCGACTGCCTCCCGCTGGGGCGGATTCAGACCGTCGGCGAAGAGGTGGGCCGGTGCCCCGGCCCCTGCCTCATCCGGGCCGGGTGAGTCGGGCACGCCGCCCTCGAAGTTTGAAAGCGCTTCCACCCGTCGAGGATATCCATCATCGCGGCGGGGGCGATAGCGACTCGGAGGGGCTCAGCCCCCGGCTGAGGAACGTCCCTTTTTCGGCTCCCCATGGGGATCGTCGTCATCAGGCCGGGGATCACCGGAAAGCTCGGCGACCTGCTTTTCAAGTTCCTTGATCCGGGCCGAAAGTGACTTGACCGCGTCCTGGAGCGGATCCGGCAGGTGAATCCAGTCGGCGTCAGGGCCATCGGTGACCTTCCGGCCTTCAACCCTGACCGGATGCCCCGGGTTACCGACGACCGTCGATCTCGGGGGAACGTCCTCGACGACCACGGAGTTCGCACCGACCTTGGCCCCGTGGCCTACCTGTATCGGCCCGAGCAGCTTCGCCCCGGATCCGATCGTCACGTTGTCCTCAATCGTCGGGTGGCGCTTTCCGGCCTGAAACCCGGTTCCTCCCAGAGTGACGCCCTGATAAAGCGTCACGTTCTCTCCGATTTCGGTGGTTTCACCGATCACGACCCCTGAGCCGTGATCGATGAAAAGTCCCGGACCGATTTTTGCCCCGGGATGGATCTCGATTCCGGTGATCACCCGGCTCAGATAGGAAACGGCCAGCGGCAGCAAGGGCACTCCTGCACGGTGAAGCCGGTTGGACAGCCGGTACGCGAGCTGGGCCTGTACCCCGGGCCAGGTCAGCAGAATCTCAAGGCTCGAGGCCTCTGCGGTCGCGGGGTCACGACCGCGGGCAGCGGCGATGTGGGAGCGCACGCCCCCGAAGGTCCGGCTGATCAGGTCATCGGCCACCGGGAAAGCCTAGAGCCCTCCCGGCGTGATCAGGTTGCGAAGAAAGGAAGTGACATGTATCGGTCGCCGCTGTCACAGATCACGGTGACGATTCGGCCGCCCGCAAGTTCGGGCCGGCCAGCCAGTTCCAGCGCCGCGTGGACGTTGGCACCAGCGGAGATCCCCCCGAGGATCCCTTCCGTCGCCGCCAGACTGCGTGCCGTTCGAAGCGCATCATCGTCACTGACCGGGATCACCTCGTCAACCAGGTCCATCTCGAGCACTTCCGGAACGAACCCTGCACCGATGCCCTGAATGCGGTGAGGACCCATCCGGCCGCCGGAAAGGACTGGTGAGGATGCCGGCTCGACCGCAAATATGCGGGCGTCCGATCCCTGATCCTTGAGGTAACGGGCAACGCCGGTGATCGTGCCTCCCGTGCCCACGCCACAGACGAAGGCATCCACCTCACCACCTGTGTCGGTCCAGACTTCCGGACCGGTGGACCGGAAATGAGCCTCCGGATTGGCGGGATTGGAGAACTGGAGCGGCATGAATCCCCCACGCTCGACAGCCAGTTTCTCGGCCAGGGAAACGGCCTCGTCCATGCCGCCCATCGAGGAGGTCTCCACCACTTCGGCCCCGTAAGCCCGCAGCAGTTTTGACCGCTCACGGCTCATGCCCTCCGGCATGGTGAGGATCAGCTCGTAGCCCCGGGCTGCGCAGATCATCGCCAAAGCGATTCCGGTGTTGCCGCTGGTCGGCTCAACCACGACCGACTCTCCGCGAACAAGAAGACCCTTCGCTTCGGCCGCACCGATCATCGCGGCACCAATCCGGTCCTTGACCGAGCCCCCGGGATTGAAGTACTCGAGCTTGGCGCAGATCTGGGCGTCAAGTCCATCGGCTATCCGGGCAAGCCAGACCAGTGGCGTTCCGCCGACGGTCGCTGATGCCTGTGGCGCGATCAAATGAAGTACATCCTTGCCGCAGCGTCTTCGGCTTCGCGTTCGTAGAGGTCAGCGATCGTGGTCTCGCCGAAAACGCCGCGCAACGACCGCACGCCTTCCGCCCAGATCCCGCCGGCTTCGTCGGCTTCCTGGCCGACTTTCCCGTCCAGTGCCTGAACCACTTCAAGGACCGTTATCTCGTTGGCCGGCCGGGAAAGGATGTACCCACCCTTGCTTCCCCGGCGGCTGGTCAGAATTCCGGCCCGGCGCAATGTCGAGAAGAGCTGTTCGAGGAACTGGTCCGGGATGTTCCTCCGCTCCGCCAGTTCCTTGACCGGCATGGGCCGGTCACCGGCTCCTGCCAGTTCGACCAGCGCCACCACGGCGTAGCGCGATTTCGATGTAACCGAGATCACGGCACCCTTTCTATCGCATCAACGGAAAGAAAGCAGAGTAACCCAGTCAGAAATTAGGGAATTCAGTCCGAAGACAGCTTCAGGCGGGCGATTTCGATCCGCGCGAGCGTTTCCTCACGGCCGAGAGCTGCAACTGATTCGAAGATGCCGGGTGAGATCGTGGTCCCGGTGATCGCGACTCTGATCGGCTGGAACACCTTGCCGGCGCCGAGCTCAAGTTTCTCCGGGAGTGGCTCCAGCGCGGTCTCGACAGCCACGCTGGTGAACCCGTCAGCGTTCGGCCCGTCTTCGCTCGCGGCCACCTCGAACAATGCGGCCTCGACTTCGGTCAGGACCCGGTCAGCATCAGCCTTCATCACCTTGCGCCAGGCTTTCTCATCCTGGACCGGGGGCTCAAACAGAAAACGGATCAAGGGCCAGACTTCCTGGAGCGTCTGGGCCTTCTCCTGGACTATTTCGCAACCGAACTCAAACCGGCTCTCGTTGAGAGGCCGCCCAGAAGTCTCCGCCTCGACGAAAGCCCGGACCGCGGTCCGGTACTCATCAAGCGGCATGTCTCGCATGTAGCGGCCGTTCATCCAGCGCAGCTTCTTCTCGTCGAAGACCGCGGATGACTTGCCCACATCCTCGGGCCGGAACCGGCTGACCAGATCCTCGGTAGAGAGCAGAGTTTCGTCGTCTCCCGGCCCCCAGCCGAGCAACGCGATGTAGTTGCGAATCGCTTCGGGCAGATAGCCGGCGTCGCGGAGTTCCTGGACCGAGGCTGCCCCGTGACGCTTCGAGAGCTTCTTGCCGTCCGGTCCGTGAAGCAGCGGCACGTGGGCGTACCGTGGCGGGTCGGTACCGAGAGCTTCGAAGACCAGCAACTGCTTGGGGGTGTTTGAAAGGTGATCGTCGCCACGGATCACTTCGGTGATGCCCATGTCGGCGTCATCCACCGCGACAGCGAAGTTGTAAAGCACGGAGCCGTCACCGCGGGCGATCACGAAGTCGTCGTAGCTGCGGTTCGGGAACCTCACTTCGCCGCGGATGAGATCGTCGACGACGGTGTCGCCGTCATCGGGAACCCGCAGCCGTACAGCTCCGACGCCATCCGCAGAAGGACTTCCCCGGTAACCGCGGTCCACCCCGTGTTCGGCCTTCCAGGCCTTCACATCATCAGCAGTAGCTGAATCCCGGTAGGCAGCGCCTGACTCGAGCAGCTGCTCCAGCGCCGCCGAGTGTGCCTCGGCCCGGCCAACCTGGGAGATCGGCCCCTCATCCCAGTCGAGTCCGAGCCAGCGCAGCGCATCAAGGATCTGCCCCACGTTCTCGGGAGTCGACCGCTCGAGATCGGTGTCCTCGATCCGCAGGACCAGCTCTCCCCCGCTGTGACGAGCCGCAAGCCAGTTGTAGAGCGCGGTCCGCGCCCCGCCGATGTGCAGGGCACCGGTAGGCGAAGGGGCAAATCTGACTCGGAGGTCGCTCTCGCTGGTGCTCATCCCGGTTCATGTTTCCACAGCGGGAGTCAGCAGGGTTTTCGCAGGTAGATCCGTGTAAAGGCTCATCATCCAATCTGTATGAACGGATATGGACGGACAGCGGATAGGTTTGCCGCAACCGATTCCCGAAGGAGACAGATGAAGCCGTCAGAGCCAACACCCCAGCAGAAGCTGAACCCCGAGCAGGACGAGATGATGGTGGAGAGCTTCTTCACCCGGCCGGCCCCGGATCACAAGATTCCCGAGGTGGGTGTCATCCCGCGAGCCGCCTACAACATGGTCGCGTCTGAGATGGAGCTCGACGGTGATCCGAACAAGAACCTGGCGACCTTCGTTACCACCTGGATGGAGCCCGAAGCCCGGCTCGTGATCCAGGACAGCCTCCACAAGAACTACATCGACCACGCCGAGTACCCGCGCACCGCGGAGATCTCGAAGCGCTGCGTCAGGATGATCCACGACCTTTTCAACGGCCCCGAGGGCCAGGACGCTCCCGGAACTGCCTGTGCGGGCTCCTCCGAGGCGGTCATGCTCGGCGCCCTTTCGATGAAGTGGAATTGGAAGAACCGCCAGAAAAAGGCCGGCAAGGACACAACCCGGCCGAACCTGGTCTACGGATCGGATGTTCATGTGGTCTGGGACAAGTTCTGCCGTTACTTTGATGTCGAGCCGCGGAACATCCCTATCCCCAAGGGCAAGACGGTGATGGGACCGGACGACTTCCGCGAGCACATCGACGAGAACACGATCGGCGTTGTCGGTGTCGTCGGAACCACCTTTACCGGACAGTGCGACGACGTGGTTGGCATTGACCGGATGCTGACCGAGCTAAAGGGCAAAGGTCTCGAGGTGCCGATGCACATCGATGGTGCCTCTGGAGGATTCGTCTTCCCGTTCTCACATCCCGACTTCGAATGGGACTTCCGGCTCGATTCGGTCGTCTCGATCAACGTTTCGGGACACAAGTTCGGTCTGGTCTACCCCGGCATCGGCTGGCTGATTACCCGGACCGATGCCCAGGTCCCTGAAGAACTGATCTTCTACGAGGACTATCTGGGAGAGAAGGACGCGACGTTTACTCTGAACTTTTCGGGTAGCTCGTCGTTCGTCCTGGCCCAGTACTACCAGTTCCTCCGCCTCGGGCACTCGGGATACAGCTCGGTGGTCCGGGCGATGACCAAGAACCGCGAGGCGCTCGCCGAACGGCTTCGCGAGATGGATGCTCTCACGGTCTACGACGACGACAGCCCGACCCTTCCGCTACTGATCGCCAAGACGAATGACAACGAACCGTTCGACAGTAACGACCTGGTCGGTGAACTCGCCCGTCGGCGCGGTTGGCTGGTGCCCGCCTACCAAATGCCAGCGAACAACGAGAACGACAGGATCATGCGGATGCTGGTCAAGTTCAACCAGACCAGAGAGCTGGTCGACGCCCTCTGTGACGACTTCCAGAACTCGATCGCCTACCTGCGCAAGAGGGGCGAAGGAAAGGCCGAGAGCCCGCCGGTCCACTCGGGCCACGGCTACTAGCCAGAACCCCCGCGAACCGACCCCGGGACCGCCGCTTCTCCCCCTTCCAGAGCTTGTGGTCGCGCCGGGGATCGGGTTGCCCTTCCAAAGATGGCCCACCCGTCGCGGTTGCGATCGGTCGCTCCACGTCCGAGCAGTAATCGGAAGCCACTTTGGAAGGGCGCCCCGACCCCACGGCTACCCCAACGAGTCGCAGGTCCGTACGACCAGTGGCGGAGTCCGATCATCCATTCATGGATGTCGTGATCGGACGGGTTGAACATGGAGGCGGAGCGAAGCTCGCCGACTGCAGTTAAGCCCGGAATAGCGTCGACAAACCTTCGAGCGTTGACGCCGGCAGCGTCACCCTGGTGGTTCCTGGCACCACCCGGGGGCAGCAGCCAACAAAAAGAAAGGGCGGCCCGTGAGGGCCGCCCTTTCGACGTAACGGTTCGCTGCTGCGCGGCTACTTGATCTTGACGCCTGAAATGCTGCGCGAGATGACGAGCCGCTGAATCTCCGAGGTGCCCTCGAAGATGTCGTAGATCTTCGCGTCGCGGTGCATCCGCTCGACCGGGAACTCACGGGTGTAGCCGTTGCCGCCGAGGATCTGGATCGCACGTTCAGTGGCCCAGGTGGCGACTTCGCCGGCCTTGAGCTTGGACATGGAGCCTTCCGCCTTGGTGAACGGGACCTGGTTGCGGCCCATCCATGAGGCGCGCCAGACGAGCAGTCGGGCGGCGTCGATTTCGAGGGCCATGTTGGCGAGGGTGAAGGCGATCGCCTGGTTCTCGATGATCGCGCGGCCGAACTGGACCCGGTCCTTGGCGTACTGGAGGGCGTACTCGTAAGCGGCGCGGGCGATACCGATGGCCTGGGCTCCAACGATCGGCCGTGAGGCCTCGAAGGTCGCCATGGCGGCCTGCTGCTTGCCCTTCTTGCCTTCGCGGACGCGGGCGAGACGCTCGTCGAGCTTCTCCTTGCCGCCGAGCAGGCAGTTGCCGGGAACGCGGCAGTCGTCGAGGTGGACGTCAGCGGTGTGGGAAGCGCGGATGCCGAGCTTCTTGACCTTGGCGCCCTGCGAGCAGCCGGGGGTGTTCGGCGGAATGATGAAGGCAGCGTGGCCGCGTGAGCCGAGCTCGCGGTCAACGGATGCGATCACGACGTGAACATTGGCGATGCCGCCGTTGGTGGCCCATGCCTTCTGACCGTTGATCACCCATTCGTCCTTGGCCTCGTCGTACTTGGCGTTGGTCCGGACGCCCGAGACGTCGGAGCCGGCGTCAGGCTCGGAAGCGCAGAACGCCGCGATCTTGACGTCATCCTCGGTGCCGTAGCACTGCGGGACCCATTCGCCCATCTGTTCGGGTGTGCCCTGGCCGAAGATCGAGGCAACGGCGAGGCCTGTGCCCTGGATCGCCATGCCGAGTCCGGCATCGCCCCAGAACAGTTCCTCATTGACGAGCGGCAGGCTGAGGCCGGTCGGATCGGCGAAGAACTGCGCGGTACCCTCGAAACCGTAGAGGCCGATCTTGGCGGCCTCCTGCACGATCTCCCAAGGGAACTCCTCGCGTTCATCCCATTCGTGGGCGGCGGGGCGCATTACGTTCTCGGCAAAGCCGTGTACCCACTCCTGGATGTCCTTCTGATCCTGATTCAGCTCGAGGCTGAACTTGGCTTCCGAAGACTCGTCCACCGTGGTTTCTTCTGAAGATTCTGTAGCAGTCATGGACCGAATGTTACACGGATCGATGACATCGTTCTGTGACCGGTGGCACGGGGCCGATACAGCTGCTCAGGCGGCGCGAACTGCGGTGCCTTCACCGAAGAGCTGGTCAATCTCGGTCAACAGCCCGGGTGAGCGCCGTACCCGGTAATCGGGACCGAGCTTGAGTCGATGCTGGCGGTCGGCACCGATAACCACGACGACATCCGAATCGCCCTGATGCTGACCGAAAACGGACTTCATTTCCTCCAGCGTGTCGAGCGACATCTGGTCCGGAGTCACCTTGACCACAAAAGGCTCGTTCTTTTTTTCGTAGACCTCTTTGGCCTTCTCAATCTGGGCTTCTGTCGGATTGAAGATCTCGGCGTCGCGGACCCTCAGCTTGGCCCCCTCTTCCGACTGGTCGATGGACCCCTTCACCATGACGACTTCATCGAGCTGAACCAGGCGCTGCTTCTCCGAGCCGTCGAGGTCGAAGAGCATCACTTCGATGTCAGTCTCGATGTCGCTGAGAGTGGCGAAGGCGATGTTCTTGCCGGCCCGGCTTCGGAGCTTCTTGTACTGCGTGACCAGCCCGCCGACCTTGACCCTGGAGCCGTCACTCTGGTTCTTGAGATCAGCAAGCCGGCAGTCGGCCTCGGCGAGGATCGCTTCCCGCAGGCCGTCCAGCGGATGGGACGAAAGGAAAGTCCCCATCGTCTCCTTCTCGAGGGCAAGCAGTTCCTTGGGCTCGAACTCGGCCTCGCTGATCGGTTCGTGCGATCCGCTCGTCCCCCCGGCATCTGCTCCATCGAGACTGAAAATCGATTCCTGCCCCATCATGGCGTCGGATTGGAACTTTGCTCCTGCGGCCGCCGCATCGGCCACCCTTTCCAGCATCCCCCGGCGGGAACCGGGAAGGGAATCGAAGGCCCCGCATTTGACCAGACACTCGACCGCCCGCTTGTTCACGGACCGGTTGTCAACCCGCTCGCAGAAATCCCAGAGTGACTCGAAAGGTGCCTCCTCCCGGGCCCGGATGATCGCCGCCACTGCGGAGTTTCCGACGTTCTTCACGGCGTCCAGACCGAACCGGATGTCGGTGCCGTCGACCACGAAGCTGTGGTCGGAAATGTTCACATCCGGCGGCAACACCTGGATTCCCATTGACGAGCAGTGGCTGACGAAGAAGGGCACCTTGTCTTTGGTGCTCATTACCGAGGAGATCACGGCCGCCATGTATTCGGCGGGATAGTTCGCCTTCAGGTAAGCGGTCCGGTAGGCGATCAGGGCATAGCAGGCGGCATGCGACTTGTTGAACGAGTAATCGGCTGCAGCCTCGTTGGTGCTCCAGAGGAAGGCCGCGAGAGTCGGTTCGGTTCCGGATCTGGCCAGCCCCTCCATGAACTTCGGCTTCATTTCGGCCATCATTTCGCGCTTCTTCTTGCCGATCGCCTTGCGCAGATCGTCGGCTTCAGAAGGTGAGAAGCCGGCCATGTCCTTTGCCACGGCCATCAATTGCTCCTGGTAGAGGAAGCAGCCGTAGGTCGATTCTGTGATCTCCTTCAGCCGCTCGTCGCTGTACTCGACAGACTGGGGATCGTTCTTGCCTTTCGCGTACTTGGGAATCTCGCTCATCGCGCCGGGCCGGTAGAGCGATACCAGCGCGGTGATGTCATCGAACACGGTCGGCACTACCTTCCGCATCGCCTCCCTCATGCCATCGGATTCGAGCTGGAAGACCCCGACCGAGTCACCTCTGCCCAGCATCTCGAAAGTGACCGGATCGTCAAGCGGGATCTCGCCGATGTCTATCTCCACTCCGCGCGAGCGTTTGATGATGTCAACCGCATCATCGATCACGTCGAGGTTCCGCAGGCCGAGGAAGTCCATCTTCAACAGGCCGATCTCCTCGATCGGATTCATCGAGTACTGGGTCACGGTCTTGTACTGCTTGACCGCTTTGCCGTCCTCACCCGTGGCCGGGCCGGCCGACTTGTCCTCAACCAGCTGAAGGGGCACGATCTCCTTCAACGGACGACCCGAGATCACGACCGCAGCGGCGTGAATCGAGGTGTTGCGGATCTTGCCCTCGAGGCCACGGGCGGTGTCGATGATCTTCGCCGCGTCGGCGTCCGAATCGTAGGTTTTCCGCAGATCCTGGCCGTCCCTGAGGCATTCCTCGAAGGAGGGCGACCTGCCCATGATCGGTTCCGGGATCTCCTTGGCGAGCCGGTCGCCCGTCGCGTAGTCGAAGCCGTGAACCCTTGCCGCGTCACGCACTGCAGCCCGCGGAGCCATCTTGCCGAAGGTGATGATCTGGGCGACCGAGTCCGACCCGTACTTCTCGGTCACGTACTGAATCATCCGGTCCCGTCCGCGAACCGAGAAGTCGATGTCGATATCCGGCATCGACTTGCGGCCGGGGTTGAGAAACCGCTCGAAAAGCAGATCGTGCTCGACCGGATCGAGGTCGGTGATGCCGAGTGAGTACGAAACGATCGAACCGGCGGCCGAACCGCGGCCAGGTCCAACTGCAATGCCGTTCTCCTTGGCGTAGTGAACGAAATCCCAGACGATCAGGAAGTAAGACGGAAAACCCATGTCCTCGATCACCCCGAGTTCGAACTCCATCCGCTCCCGGGCTTCTGCCGGAACCGGGTTTCCGTAACGTTCCTTCAGCCCTTCCTCGGCCAGCCGGCGCAACATCTCCGGCTCGGACTCACCGTTCTCGGTCGGGAACGAAGGCAGAAGGATCTGACCCAGCGGGATCTCGACATCGGTCCGGTCAGCGATCTCGATCGTCGAGGGAATTGCCTCCGGCCACTCGGCGAAAGCCGCGTGCATTTCCTCAGCGTCCTTGAGGTAGAACTCGTTCGTCTCGAACCGCATCTTCGGGTCGTCGAGCGTCGACTTGGTCTGGACGCAGAGCAGCGCGGTGTGGTTGTTGTGGTCCTCCCGCCGCAGATAGTGAACATCGGCGGTGCCAACCAGCGGCCGCCCGACCTCACGGGCGATCCTCGCGATCTCCTCGTTGGCCTTGTCCTGATCGGCGATCCCGTTCTTCTGAACCTCCAGGTACACCTGCTCCGGGCCGAAGACCTGAATCAACTGGTCGAGATGCTCACGGGCCTCGTCGGGACGGTCCTCGACCAGCCGTCTCACGAAACGTGCCTGCAGGCAGCCGGTCAGGACGATCACGCCCTCCGAATGACTTTCCAGGAGTTCCATGTCCACGTTCGCCTTGCCGCGGTGATAGCCCTGGAGGAAACCTTCCGAAGAAAGAGCGACGAGGTTGCGGAAGCCGGTGTTGTTCTCGGCCAGCAGGGTCAGGTGGTTCCGCTCGTACTTGCCACCAGCCTTTGTCGCGACGCGGTCATCGACAAAGTAGGCCTCGATCCCGAGGATCGGCTTGAGATCGTTGTTCCGGCAGGCCTTGTACATGTCAAGGGCGCCGTTCATGACACCGTGGTCGGTCAGGGCCAGGGCGGGCATCTCAAGCTCCGCCGCGCGAGCCGCCATCTCCTTGATGTTGCAGGCGCCATCCAGCACTGAATGCTCGCTGTGAACATGCAGGTGGGCTACTGGTCCTTTACTGGAAACGCCTGAACTCATCGGCCGTCCATGATGGCAACTCAGGTGGACGCCACGCTCGTCGTTTCAGGCCCGCCCGGCGACCATTTCCCGCAAGGTGCGGAAAGCTCCGCGCCAGCTCAGGGGTTCAGCCGCGCCCGGTCAGGTAAGCACTCATCTTCGCCAGCGACTCGGGGTCACTCAAGGCCCCGGCCAGGGCTTTTGCATCCTCGATCGAACCGGCCGTCGAGCCCGATTCCTCGGCGACCTCATTTACCTGGCGCTTGGTCAACTCCAGCGAGTAGGAGGGCTGCCCCGCCAGCCGGGCAGCGAGTGCGGTGACTTCCCCCTCGAGTTTTCCCGGATCCACCACGCGGTTCAGGAATCCGAGTTCCCTGGCTTCCGCGGCGCCGAACTCCCGGCAGCTGAGGACCAGCTCCTTGGTCGCCGCGGGGCCGATCTCACGGACAAGCCGGGGAATGCCGCCCCAGGCGAGCGGGATGCCGAGGTCAACCTCCGGAATCGAGAAGCGGGCGTCATCGGCTGCAAGCCGCAGATCGCAGGCGGCGGCAACGACCAGCCCGCCCCCGACGCAGTACCCGTGAATGCGGGCGATCGTCATCGGGCGGGTGTCGGTAAGGGCGTCCGCCATCCTCCGGCCGAGGTCGGCTGCCTCCAGGCCCGCCTTTTCGCTCCCGTCACCATCAGCCCCTGAGAATCCAGCCAGGTCCGCTCCGGCGCTGAAGGCCCGGCCAGCGCCCCTCACCACGACCACCTTCACTTCGGCCTGAGCGGTGAACCAGCTTGAAGCGACGATCAGCTCGTTCAGCAACTGTGCAGAAAGAGCATTCAGTTTGTCCGGCCGGTTCAGGACCAGTTCGCCGACCGACCCGTCGACCGATACCTCGATAGCGGCGAACTCGGGTGCTCCGGCGGTCCTCGACATGGCCGCATCCTACGAGAAGCTGGCCGGTAATCTCGAGGCATGATCTACCTGCTCCGACACGGCGACGCCGAACCCGATCAGGGCCTCGGTGACGCCGCCCGTCGACTCACCGAGAAGGGCGAAGCCCAGGCGACGGCAGCCGGACTGGCGATGGCCAGACTGGAATTCGATGTCGACACCTGCCTTGCTTCACCTCGGGTCCGGGCTTTCGACACCGCAGTACTCGCCTGCGGGCCGCTCGCAATCCCGGTCGAAACAGTCGATGCGATCGGCTACGACGACTACGACAGCATGGAACTCGCCGCCGGCCGCGGGGACACCCTGATCGTCGGGCACGAACCGGACATGTCGATGGAAGTCGCTCGACTCACCGGGGCCAACATCAAGATGAAAAAGGGTGGCCTTGCGGTAATAAAAGGGGGCGCCCTCCAGGCGTTGCTCCGCCCCGCCGACCTGGCAGCGATCTCGGCCTAGGCGCAGGTCCAGGCGCTTGAACCGACGTCCGCCCAGATCAGGGCCGCGATGCGGTCCTGCTCTGCCTTCGTGGCCTCGTTCGGCAGGCCGGTGCCGCCGTAGGCCTCCCAGGTCGAGGGGATGATCTGGTAGGCACCACCCGCCCCGCTCGACGGGTTCAAAGCGGAATAGTTGCCGCCTGACTCGCACATGACGATGTAAGTCGGGATCGAGTACGGACCACCGAGGTTCTGCTCGACTTCGACCTCGGCCTCTTCGGCCGTGACCTCTTGCTGCTTCTGGATCTGCTTCTGCCAGTCGGCTATGTCCCCCTTCAGGACGCCAATCCGGCTCTCCCTTTCCGCGTTGGCCGAAGCCAGTGAAGCAGCGCTCAATTCGGCGGCGACCCGAGCCGAGGCGATCTGGCTGCGGGCCTCACCGAGGGCGGCATTGTGTTCGTCAACTGCCAGCTTGGCCTCGCCCAGGTTGGCAACCTGACCGTCGAGCTGACGACGGAGCTCGACAACCCGCTCCATCATCCGGTCACTCGAATTCTGGATTGCCGTGAGGTACTGGGTCCCGGAGGCCAACTGGTCAAAGGAGGATGAGCCGAGGGCCATGCCGAGCGTGTCGGGGAGGCCGCCGTCCACGTAAATCGCCACCAGGCGTTCGGAAAGGAACCTGCGGGCCCGGTCAAGGCGCTCCTTCGAGCGGACCAGGGATGTCTGGGCCTCCTCGAGCCGTGCTGCGAGCACAGCCGATCGCTCTTCTCCGTTGGCGATCAGGCCCGAGAGGCCGGCTTCTTCGGCGGCCGCCGATTCTGCCTCCTCCAAAGCTGCGGCGAGATCGGCCTGACTTGCCTGGATTGCCTCCGATGACTGTTCGATCCGTTCGCGGGCAGCAGCCTGCTTCTGTTCCAGGGTTGACGCCGACGCCGGGTCAGTGCCAAGGGAAAGGAGCAGGAGCGCGCTGGCAAGAGCCAGCGTCAGACCGCCCGCGAAGGCGGCGAGAACTGTTCGAGTGGGAGCCAAAACCGAAGCATCCACCGTAACGGTGACACGCCTCGATGCCGGTGAATCACCTCACCGACGCAAGATGCCTTGCGTCAAGCTTCGGGTGTGTCGCGGGCTACCAGGTAACCGGTGACTGCGATCACCGCGACCCCGGCAACGGCGGCGCCCGCCCCGGCCATGAGCGCCTTCTTGGCAACTGCCTCGCGTCGCAGCAGCACCAAGCTGAACCTGACCACCGCTTTTCCGATCAGGGTGTAGATCATTCGGTCTTCTCCTTGCGATTGCGGACCTGGTGAGCCATACGGCTCTGAAGCGAGAAAAGCTCAATGAAACCCGGCGACGCGTTCTGGGAGAACTCCCCCCCGGATGCCCCGAAGGAAGCAAGGTTCTCGTCGTAAAGGGCGAAGTCGGACTTCCTTGCCACCGGGGTGACCGAACCCTTGTAGAGCTTCAACGTGATCTCGCCGGTCAGGGTTTCGTTGGCCGATTCCATGAATGCATCGAGATCGTGGCGCAAAGGCTCGTACCAGAGACCGGCATAAACCATGTAGGCCCAGTGCCGGTCGAGTGAATGCTTGAAGTTGTTCTGGTGAATCGTCGAAACGACCTTTTCGAGGTCCTGGTGGGCGGTCATGATCAGTGCCGCAGCGGGAATCTCGTAGATGTCACGAACCTTGAGACCGACGATCCGGTCCTCGATGTGGTCGACGATGCCGCAGCCATGCCGGCAGCCGGCGTCGGCCGCCGCTTCGAGCAGAGGCACCAGTTCCAACCGCTCACCGTTGAAACTGACCGGCCGGCCCGATTCGAAACCGATCGTCACGTATTCCGGTTCGTCCGGAGCTTCTTCAGGGCGGGTTACCAGCTGGAAGACGTCATCCGGCGGCGGGGTGTCGAGCCGTTCGATGATCTTGCCCTCCGAGGACCGGCCCCAGAGGTTGTCATCGATCGAGTAGGGAGATACCGAGGTGCCGCCCTTGAGCGGAATGTCGTGCTTGCGGCAGTACTCGAGTTCCTCTTCCCTTCCGATCTGCCAGGAGCGGACCGGGGCGATCATCTTCAGGTCGGGATTGAGGGTTGCAACCGTGCCTTCAAGCCGGACCTGGTCGTTGCCCTTGCCTGTGCAGCCGTGAGCCAGGGTGTCGCAGCCGTACTCGGCAGCAACTTCGACTCCGAGCTTGCCGATCAGCGGCCGGCCCAGCGACGTGAACAGAGGGTAGCCACCGCCATAAAGCGCATTCGCCTTGATTGCCGGGAGCACGAAATCTTCGGCGAACTCCTCGCGGGCATCGATCACGATGGTTTCGATTGCCCCCATCGCCCTCGCCTTGTCGAGAATCGCCTCGTAGTCTTCGCCAGGCTGGCCCAGGTTGACGGTCAGGGTGACCACCTCGGCCTCGTAGGCCTCCTGAATCCAGTGGAGCATCACGCTTGTGTCGAGGCCGCCCGAATAGAGCAGCACGACACGATTTACCTCCTCAGGGCGAGCCTCATATGAGGCGATCGGGGCCGGGAGAGATTCCAGTGAGATGCCGGTCATCCGGGGCCGATCCCGCCGGTGCTGGTGCCGCTGCCCGAGTCAGTTCCGGTGTCCGGCGATACTCCGCCCGTGTCGGTGCCTGTACCGGTGCCTGCGTCAGTTCCGGTGTCGGTGCCGGTATCGGGGCTGATCCCTCCTGTATCGGTTCCAGTGTCAGTGCCCGTATCCGGCTCGACTGGTGTCACCCCACCGTCATTGTCATCTCCTTCGGTGGTTCCGGTTTCTCCAGTCGGAGTGACTGGCACGACCGGGGTGGTGACAGCTGTGTCGCCGGTAGTTGCGGTCGGCTCGGAATCGTCACCCCCGGAGTTGATCACGACCACTGCGATGACCAGTCCGATAATCACCGCGACCAACACAATGATCAGGTTTCGCAGGTGCTTCTGCTTTTCTTCGGGCGTGTAATGAGGATCGTCGTCGCGTCGCCGCCGGGGAGGCTCGTCGTTTCTCATTACTCGTGTTCGGTCATCACTCATGGGGTATCTCCAGTCACTTCGATTCGACCGGATGGTACCCGGCCAGCGTCTCTTCGATCACCGAGATGGCACGTTCGGCCTGATCGTCGGTCAGTACAAAAGGTGGCAGCAGCCGCAGCGAATCCGGTCGCGGTGCGTTGGCTACAAGTCCCCGCTCCAGCAGGGTGCTGTTCACGTCAGCGGCGACGATCCCGTCAGCCAGTCCGACGCCCAGCATCAGCCCTCTCCCCCGGACTTCCGTCACGCCTTCAATTCTCTTCAGGCCTTCGGCAAGGGCGTCGCCGAGCGAGCGAACCCGTCTCAGCATTACCGGATCATCGACCAGGTCCAACACGGTCAGAGCCGCGCTGGAAGCGACCGGTCCGGCGGCGAAAGTCGAGCCGTGATCCCCGGCAGTCAGGACCTCTCCGGTTTCCGGATTTCCAATGCAGGCGCCGATCGCCATGCCGCCGCCAAGTGCCTTGGCAGTGGTCATCACGTCGGGGCGCACCGGGCCCTGCTCGTACGCCCAGAGTGAGCCGGTCCGGCCGATGCCGGTCTGGACCTCGTCAAAGATCAGTAGGGCGCCGACCTCGTCGCATGCCTGTCGGGCAGCGACCAGGGTCTCGTCCGAGACCGGAAAGATGCCGGCCTCACCCTGCATCGGCTCGATCAGGACGGCTGCGGTCCGCTCGTTTACCGCCGCTCGCAAGGCTTCGGCATCGTCGAAAGGCACCGACCTGAAGCCCGGCAGCATCGGAGCGAAGTCCGGGTTGGTGGCGAGTCCGGGCGTCGCCGAAAGCGATCCGTAGCTGCGACCGTGGAAGTCGCCTTCGAAAGAAATTATCTCTGGGTTCTCCACACCGCGGGCGCGAGCCGCCTTGCGGGCGATCTTGATCGCAGCTTCGTTTGCTTCGGTTCCGGAATTGCAGAAGAAGACTTTTCCACCCAGCGAACTTTCGGAGAGGCGCTTCGCGAGCTGGACCATCGGACCGGTGTAGAAGAGATTCGAGACATGCTGCAGCTCACCGGTCTGGACCCGGATCGCTTCGACCACTTCGGGGTGGCAGTGCCCGACCGAAGCGACGGAAATGCCGCCGAGAAAGTCGAGGTACTCACTGCCTTCATCGTCGAAGAGCAGCGCCCCTTCGCCCCGGACGAACTCGACTCCGGCTCGCTTGTAGGTCTGCATCACGTATTTGGCCTCGTCGGCCTTCAACTGTTCGTTCACGGGGTCACCATCGTTCCGATGCCGGCATCTGTGAACAGCTCGAGCAGTAGTGAATGAGGACGGCGACCGTCGATTATGTAGGCGTTCTGGGTACCGCCGCGGATCGCGTTCACACAGGCGGTCAGCTTCGGACGCATGCCACCGGAGATTGATTCCAGGGCATCTTCGACTTCGGTCACGTTGGTCACGGAGATCCGCGAAGTCTCGTCCTCGGGGTCCGAGAGCCAGCCGACGATGTCGGTCAGGAAGATGACCTTGTAGGCGCCGAGCGCAGCCGCCACCTTGCCGGCAGCTTCGTCGGCATTGATGTTGTACGAGTTGCCTTCACGGTCCGATCCGACCGAGGCGATCACCGGGATGTAGTCCTCGGCGATGTGGTTGAGCACGTCGATGTCGACCCGTTCGATGTCCCCGACGAAACCGACCTCTTCCGCGTTCGGGACCGGGGCAACTTCAAAGAGACCTCCGTCTTCGCCGGAGAGACCCACCGCCTGGGATCCGGCCCGGTTCAGGCGACTGACCAGCTCCGCATTCAGTTTTCCGAGCAGGACCATCTTCGCGACCTCGACGGTTTCGGCGTCAGAAACGCGCAGTCCGTGCTGGAAGCGGACCTCGATTCCCATCCGGTTCATGTATTTGGTGATCTCGGGTCCGCCGCCGTGAATGATCACCGGGTTGAGTCCGACGTATTTGAGCAGTACGACATCGGAGGCGAAGGCCTGGCGCAGGGATTCGTCCCGCATCGCCGCCCCGCCGTACTTGATTACGACGGTCTTGCCGTGAAACTCGCGGATGTAAGGCAGGGCCTCGAGCAGCACGTTGACGTTGTTGTCGTCGAGCATCCCGCCGCTGATCGCGTCGGAAACCTGCTTTGCCTTGTCCTGGGGATCCATTCGCTTTCCTTGGTTGCTTACTACGTGGTGTATTCCGCGTTGATCACGATGTATTCGTGGGTGAGGTCGCTGAAGAAGACATGGGCACCGCCGTCGCCGCGTTCGAGCCGAAGCGCGAGTTCGGCTTCCCGCCCGCCTTCGGCGATGTCACCGGCTTCGATCACGTCGGGTCCGAGCTCGCCGATGTCCTGACCGGCGAGCGCCTGGCCTGCTGCCTGTGCGATTCGGCCCCAGTTCGGGTCCCGGCCGAGCAGCGCGGTCTTGACCAGTGGTGAATTGGCAATCTTGCGGGCGACCAGTTCCGCCTCTTCCTCGTCGGCCGCTCCGGAGACCTCGACCCGACCGACCCGGCTGGCCCCTTCTCCGTCGGAGACGACCTCGAGGGCGAGCTGGAGCAGGACGGCATCGAGCAAACCGGCTGGCAACTCCTTGCCCGAGCTGCCGCTCGCCTGGAAGAGAACCGTGTCATTGGTACTCATCTGGCCGTCGACGGTGATCCGCTCAAAGGAAGCATCAACAGCCCGGCGCAGCATGGTTCCGGCGTCGCCGACAACGGCGTCCGTCTGGATGAAGCAAAGCATCGTGGCGAACCCAGGTTCAATCATCCCGGCGCCTTTGGCCTGGGCCGAAAGAGTCACTCCGTCGACTGTAAGGCTGACCCGCTTGGGCCACTTGTCGGTGGTCATGATCGCTTCGGAAAAACCGATGCCACCGTCGGCAACCACCGAGGATGCGAGACCGCCGACCCCGGAGAGAACGGCATCCATGTCCATCGGCACACCGATCACGCCTGTTTCGGCCACGGCTACGGTTTCAGGCCCAAGACCAAGCTCGGTCGCCAGCGCTTCGCGCATCGCGAGGGCGTCCCGAATGCCCTGTTCCCCGGTCGAGGCATTGGCGTTCCCGGAATTGACTATCACCGCACGTATCCGGTCCTGCTGGAGCTTCTCCCGGCAAACCCTGATCGGAGCGGCCGCAGCAGCGTTCGCGGTCAGCAGGATCGCCGAGGTGATCTCCTCTGCGTCGCAGACCACCGCACCGAGGTCAGTGGCTCCGCCTCCTTTCAGACCGCAGGCAACTCCTCCGGCACGAAAGCCTTCCGGCAGCACGGCCGGGTCCTGAAACTCGATTCCCGAAGGAGCATCAACCCACTTCGAGCGGAAGAAATCACCCTCCGGCGGGACGCTCAGGCTTTCGTACCCGCTCATCTCAGACCCTCTGACTCATTGACACCCAGCATCAGGTTCAGGTTCTGGATCGCCTGTGACGAGGCGCCCTTCCAGAGGTTGTCAATTGCCGAAAGGACGAGGATCCTGTCGTCGGTGACCAGGGGCATGATGTGGCACTGATTGGTCTCGCGGACATCGCGCATTCCCGGCGGAACATCCCGGAGCCGGACGAAAGGCTCACTCGAGTAGGCCGAGGCGAAGATCCCGTCCAGCTCGGCCTGATCGATTTCCCTGCGCGGGGTCACATAGCAGCTGACCAGCTCCCCCTGATCGACCGGAACCAGATGAGGAACGAAGGTGAGTCGATCCGGCGCCGTGCCGTCGGGAGAGAGATCAGAGAGCTTCTCTCTGATCTCCGGCCGGTGACGATGACCAGAGGGCTTGTAGGCGCTGACGTTCTCGGTGATCGTCGTGAACGTAGTTCCTTCGCCACCGCCCCGACCTGCTCCGGAGACGCCCGACTTGGCATCGATCACCACGTCCTCGATCAGCCCGGCTTCGGCGAGCGGCGCCAGGGCCAGGATCGAGGCAGTGGGGTAGCAGCCAGGGTTGGCAACCAGTTCCGCACCGGCAACCTGCTCGCGGTTGATCTCGGGGAGACCGTAGACGGCGCCATCAAGCAGTTCAGGCTCCGAATGGGTCCCGTAAGACTTCTCGTAATCAGGGAGGTTGTCGAACCGGAAATCGGCCGAGAGGTCAACGACAAGCAGGCCGCGCCCACGCATCTCCGCTACCACGGGGGCGGCGGCACCATGCGGGTAGGCGACGATCCCGACTTCGACATCGTCGAGGTCGGCCAGATCGAGTTCGGCCAGTTCCAGGGGTACTTCGTAGCGCGGGTAGAGATCGGAGATCCTGCGTCCGTTCTCGGAGCGCGAGGTAACCCGGACCAGCTCCAGATACGGATGCTTCCAGGCGAGCTCGGCCGCCAGGGCTCCGGCATAGCCGGTGCCTCCGGCAACCAGAACCCGGGCTTTCGCCCCCTCGGGGGCGATCGGCTGGACCAGGTCAGCCACGGAGCCTGCCTCCGATTCCGGAAAGGCCGGCGATGATCCCGTTCCAGACCGGGTCGATCTCTTCGTCGCTGAGAGTGCGGTCCGGCGCCCTGAAACGTAGCCTCAGAGCGAGACTCTTCTCGCCTTCGCCGACACCGTCGCCGCTGTATACATCGAAGACCGTTACCGCGGTGAGCAGTTCGCTACCGGCGGCTTCAACGGCACCGATCACGCCTGAGGCGGGTACCGCGGCGGCAACCACGACGGCAAGGTCGCGGTCAACAGGCGGAAACGGCGTGAAGTCAACATACGATTCCTCACCGACCGGTGAGCCGTCCACCAGCCCCGCCAGCTCGATCTCGAACGCGGCGGCCGCGTCGAGGTCGTAACTGGTGGCGACCAGGGGATGAAGTTCACCGATCCAGCCGATCTGACGGTCCCCTGCCTTGACCGTCCCTGACTTGCCGGGATGCAGGAAGGGCTGGGGCGACGGATCGGCAAGCGGCTCGACCGTCAGTTCGACACCAAGCCCGCTGGCCAGATGTTCCAGCACACCCTTGAGAGCGAAGAAGTCCGACTCACCTGCGCCACCCCGCCAGGTGGCGGGATCGACGGGCCCGACGACGACCGCCGACAGATGTTGCGGCTCATTCGACGGCGGACGCGTTTTGCCGGGAAAGTCTCCTCCCAGCGGCCCGGGGCCGAATTCGCCGGCTGGCAGGTACACCCGGCCGGATTCGAAGAGCGCGACGCGGTCCGCGCCACGGGAAAGATTCCGCCGGGCAGCTCCGAGAACCGAACCGAGCAGCATGGTCCGCATGACCGACTGTTCTTCAGAAAGCGGATTCGCCAGCCTGACTCCCCGGGACCGCGGGTCCTCCTCGTCCAGCCTCAACCGTCCGGTCTCCTCCGGGTCGGTGAAGCTCCAGCCGACGATCTCGTCGAACCCGGATTCCCGCAGGGAATCCTCCGCCCGGCGCTGGAGCGACTGCTGCCGGCTGAGACCGCCAGGCCGACCCGGCCCGGCCGGCAAGGTCGCCGGCAGGTTACGGTCGAGATCGCTGATCCGTCCCACCTCCTCGACCAGGTCAATTTCGCGGACTACATCGAAGTGACGATCCGGAGGAACCGAAACAAGAAGGTCATCGCCTTCTCTTTCGACTCCGAAACCGAGCGTCTCAAGGGCCTCGATCTGCAATTCGATATCGATCGCCATTCCCAGGACCCTCTCGACCCTTCCTGCCCGGAGCCGGATCGGGACAGAGTCAGGCGCTGGAACGCTCACGTCGACCAGGCCAGCCATCGGCACCGCGCCGCAGATCTCGACCATCAGCCGGTCAGCGACAGCCTGGGCCCTCAAAGTGAGGTCCGGGTGGAGCTGCTTTTCGAACCGGGATGAGGCCTCCGACCTGAGGCCAAGGTCGCGGGAAGTGCGGAGAATGTTCGGGCCGTTCCAGTTCGCGGCCTCCATCAGGACCGTGGTGGTCGATTCGGAAACCTCGGAGACCGAACCTCCCATCATTCCGCCGATCCCGGCCAGTCCGTTGCGATCGGCGACGGCGACCATCGCCTCGTTCAGCACATACTCGGAGCCGTCCAGAGCAGAAACCTTCTCGCCGTTCTCGGCCTTTCTCACGATCAGCTCACCCTTGGGGACGAGGTCCAGGTCGTAGGCATGCATCGGCTGGCCGGTCAGCCACATGACGTAGTTGGTTATGTCAACCACATTCGAGATTGGCCGGAGCCCGGCGGCAATGAGCCGCGTCCTCAGCCAAAGCGGCGAAGGGCCGACCTTTACGTCGGTGTACCCGCGCGCCGTGAACCGGGAACAGAGTTCCGGATCCTGGACCACGATCCGGACCCGGTCGGCGGTCCTTTCGGATCCTTCTTGATCCAGCAGTGCCTCGATGTCTCCTTCCTCCGAGATCACCCCGGGCCCGATCGGCCCACCTTCCCAGGGGGCGGCTGCGAGCGGAGCCCCGCTGATCGCATGAGCCTCACGGGCGACTCCGTAGATGCCGAAGCAATCAGTCCGATTGGGAGTCACTTCAAGTTCGAGCACCGGCTCGGCAACAGGCAGGAAATCGCTGGCCGGAGCGCCAGCGGCCGGGCCGTCCTCCAGGACCATGATTCCGTCCTGGCCCTCCCCCAGCTCCAGCTCCTTCTCGGAGCAGATCATTCCGTTCGACTCGACGCCGCGGAGCTTCGCCTGCTTGATCTTCATGCCCCCGGGCATCACCGCTCCAGGAAGTGCAACCACGACCGTCTGGCCGGCGGCGACATTTGGAGCTCCACAAACGATCGTCCGCTCGGTCTCGCCGCCGTCCTGGCTTCCGGTTTCCACCCGGCAGACACTCAGGCGGTCAGCGTCGGGGTGCTTCTCGACCGACAGCACTTTGCCGATCACGAAGTTGTCGGCCGAAGGTGGTCCAAGCAGCACGACCCTTTCGACTTCCGTCCCGGTCATCGCCATCTTCTCGGCCAGATCCCCGGGAGCGAGTCCGGGATCGCAGTAGTCGGCCATCCATCCGTATGGAACCTTCATGAGAACTGCCCCAGCATCCTTACGTCATTGTCAAAGAAGAGCCTCAGGTCGCCAACCCCGTGCCTCAGCATCGCGATCCTCTCGATCCCGAAGCCGAAGGCGAAACCGGTCACCGAATCAGGGTTGTAGCCGGAGTCGGCGACGAAGCCGAAAACGTTGGGGTCAACCATCCCGGCCCCGCCCAGCTCAATCCAGCCGATTCCCTTGCAGAGTCCGCAGCGCGAACCATCATCGAGCGACCCGGAACCGCCACAGTGGAAGCAGGAGACATCAAACTCGACCGAGGGCTCGGTGAAGGGGAAGAAATGAGGTCTCATGCGAATCTCCCGGTCGGGCCCGAAGATCTCGCGGAGCATCGCCAGCAGGGTGCCCTTGAGGTCGGCGAGGGTTATCCCCTCTCCCACCGCCAGGCCTTCGACCTGATGGAACATCGGGCTGTGCGTCGCGTCCGAGTCGCGACGGTAGGTCTTGCCCGGAACGATCATGAAAAGCGGTGGTGGAGTGGCTTCCATGGCCCGGACCTGCATCGGTGATGTGTGAGTCCGTAGAAGGACTTCCTCGACATGCCCTTCGTGCTCGACATAAAAGGTGTCCTGGAGCATCCGGGCCGGGTGGCCTGCAGGGTGGTTCAGGGCGGTGAAGTTGTAATAGTCGTGTTCGATCTCCGGGCCCTCCATCACCTGGTAGCCGAGACCGACCATCACGTCTTCGATCAGTCTGCGGGTCCTCGTGATCGGATGTATGTGACCGACCGCGCGGGCCGGCGTACCCGGCAGGGTCACGTCAATCCGGTCCCCGGCCAGTGACTTTTCGAGCTCGATCTGCTTCAGACCGTCGGTCTTCGCCTCGATCATCGCCTCGAGGGCTTTACGCACCTTGTTGCCGGTGCTGCCGACCGGTCCGCGCTGCTCCGGTGGCAGGTCGGCGATTCCCCTGAGGATGCCCGTCAGTTCCGCTTTGCGGCCCAGGTAGCTGACCCGGGCATCTTCAAGCTCCGGGACCGAACCCGCTGCTTCGATGGCTGCCTTTGCCTCGGCCTCGATTTCTTCTATCCGTTCAACCATTTTTTCCCCGGTTCGGCATCGTGCTATTCCTGATTTCTATGCGGTTTCACCCGGTTGCGAAGATATCCGCTCGCAGGCAATCGCGGCCGCGGCTGCCACATTGAGTGACTCCGCCCCGCCGGACCTCTGAGGGATCGTCCAGGTGATCCCGCACTCCTTCAATACTTCTGCCGAAAGACCTTCGCGCTCGGAGCCGAGACAGAGAGTCGCGGGACCCTGCATTGGCCCGGGCCTCTCCCCTCCTTTGACCGCCAGCGCGACGCGCGGGGTAGGGGTGTCTGTGATCGATCCCCTCGCGATCGGCTGGGTGAAGACAGACCCCATGCTGGCCCGTACGGCGATCGCCGAGAACGGGTCGGCGCTCCCTGGTCCGAGAACGACAGTGCCGCCCATCAGCGCATCGACGGTGCGGATGATCGTTCCGATGTTGCCCGGGTCGGAGACTCCGTCAACGAAGATGCACTTCGCCGCCGTGATCAGCTCCGGTTCGGCCCAGATGTCGTTCCACACACCGATGACCCTGGTGCCCGAGGCGAGGGTCGCGACTCCGTCCAGCAGTTCCGGTTCCACCGCCTCGCCCGGAATATCGCAATCGGGATGAACCAGCAATGCCTGTGGCACGTGGCCAGCCTCGAGACCGGCAGCAGCGAGGTCCTCGCCCTCGGTCACGAACATCCCCATCTTCCTGCGGTGCTTCTTCTGGCCCAGCTTGCGGACCAGTTTCAGTTTCTCGTTTTCGTTGCTGGTGATCATCGGTGGTCAGTTCTTTCGGAATGGGTCATGAAACGAAAAAGGGCGGCTCGCTGATGCGAAGCCGCCCGGTGGGTTCAAGGTGCCGTCATCGCGCTAGGCGGCGGCACCCTCCCGGGCGATCTCGACGAATCGGCGAAAGTCCTCTCGGTCATTGACCGCGATGTCCGCGAGCATCTTGCGATTGACCTCGACGCCAGCAGCGCTCAGGCCATGCATCAGCTCGGAGTAGCTCATCCCTTCGAGACGGGCTGCGGCATTGATCCGGGTGATCCAGAGGCGCCGGAACTCGCGCTTGCGGACCCGGCGGTCGCGGTAGGCGTAGGCGCCCGACCGCATTACCTGCTCTTTGGCCAGCTTGTACGAGGAATTCTTGCGTCCGTAGTAGCCCTTGGCCTCTTCGAGTACCTTGCGCCGCTTCTTTCGGGCGTTGACCGACCGCTTTACGCGAGCCATTTATTTGCCTCCCAGAAGCTTGTTGACACGCGGGGCGTCATGATCGCTAATCGGCGCGGGACGGGCCATATTGCGCTTGCGCTTCGGCGACTTCTTTTCCAGAATGTGACTGGAATAGGCGTGGCGTCCACGGAGCTTGCCCTTGGCCGAGCGCTTGAAACGCTTCTTGGCCCCGGAATGTGTCTTCATCTTCGGCATCAGCCGAAACATTCAATCAAAATTTCCGGCCTACCGCCTTTCCGCCCTGCAAACCGGGCAATTTCCAGCCTGATTGACTCTCTGGGCGCCGCGTACCGGCCGCAAGCGAAGATACTCTGGCCCGATGCGGATCGTCCATGTGCTCGGAACCAGGCCCAACTTCGTGAAGATGGCGCCGCTCATCGCCGCAATCACTCGGCGGATGCCCGATGCCGATCAGGCGATCGTCCACACCGGCCAGCACTACGACCGCCTGATGAGCGAAATCTTCTTCGAGCAGCTCGGCGTACCCGCGCCCGACTACATGCTTGAAGTCGGCTCCGGGACCCATGCCCAGCAGACCGCCAGGGTGATGGAAAGACTTGAGCCGCTCCTGGTCGAAAACCGGCCTGACCTCGTGGTTGTGCCCGGAGACGTGAATTCAACGGTCGCCGCTGCACTCACCGCGGTAAAGCTGGAAATCCCGGTCGCTCATCTCGAATCCGGCCTGCGCAGCTACGACCGGACGATGCCGGAAGAGATCAACCGGATCGTCACCGACCAGATCAGTGACATTCTTTACGTCCACAGCGAGGAAGCTCTGCGCAACCTCGAACTCGAGGGGATACCGGCCGAAAGGGCACACTTCGTCGGCAACACGATGATCGACAGCCTGGTCGCCCTGCAGGACCGCTTTCAGCCGCTCCAGTCCTGTCGCGAGTTTGGACTGGAGCCCGGCACTTATCTGCTGGTGACCCTCCATCGGCCCGCACTGGTGGATAGCCCGCTGCTGTTCGAAGCCGTGGCTGCCCTCAATCAGGTCTCCGAAGTCATGCCGGTTCTTTTCCCGGTCCATCCCAGGACCAGGGCCCGCCTCGCCGGCAACGCCGAACTCTCGGAGAACCTCCATCTGGTGGACCCGGCCGGATATCTGGAGTTCCTTTCGCTCGAGGCGGATGCCGGCGCGGTGCTCACCGATTCCGGCGGCATCCAGGAGGAAACGACCTACCTCGGCATCCCGTGCTTCACGCTCCGCGACAACACCGAACGACCGGTCACGATCGAACTCGGGACCAACATCCTGCTCGGTCTGGATCCCGCACGCATCGCCGAGATCCCGGGCATCATCGCCGGCCGCGACCCCGAGGCATCAAGCGATCCGCCTCCCCTGTGGGACGGCCGCGCTGCGGACCGCATCGCCGACCTGCTGGCCGACTGATCAGTCTGAGGAATCGGCCGAAGCGTCTGCCTCGGAGGGTGCTTCAGATTCGGTTCCGGCTGCTTCGGCCGATGCGGATTCCGTGGGTTCGGTCGGTTCTGGAGCTTTAGCGTCC
>JAUPTY010000068.1 GCA_030917845.1 Actinomycetota bacterium
GATGAACGGAGTAAAGGACTTGCCCGAAAGACACCGCAATGCGCCCCCGGAAGAGACGCTCTACGAGCCGATCGAGTGGCGCTCGGCCGGAGACTACTCCGACATCCTTTACGAGAAGGCCGAGGGCATCGCCAAGATCACGATCAACCGTCCGGAAGTGCGGAATGCGTTCAGGCCGCAGTGCCTGGCGGAGTTGCGGGATGCCTTCGAGAAGGCCCGCGATGACACCGAAGTCGGATCCATCATCTTCACCGGCGCCGGGACCGAAGCCTTCTGTTCCGGCGGCGACCAGCGGATCCGTGGGGATGACGGCTACATCGGCGATGACGATGTCGCAAGGCAGGGAGTCGGGAGACTGGATGTGGGAGATCTGCATGTCCAGATCCGGCGTACTCCCAAACCAGTAATCGCCATGGTTGCGGGCTACGCAATCGGCGGCGGCCACATTCTCCATCTTGTCTGCGACATGACTATTGCCGGAGACAACGCCCGTTTCGGCCAGACCGGTCCCCGCGTAGGCAGCTTTGACGGTGGATTCGGCGCCAGTCTCCTGGCCCGGAACATCGGCATCAAGAAGGCCAAGGAGTTCTGGTTTCTCTGTCGGCACTACACGGCGGAAGAGGCTCTCGAGATGGGTCTTGTAAACGCTGTCGTCCCGGTCGAGGACCTCGAGAAGGAGACCGTGGCCTGGTGCCGGGAGATGTCACACCTCTCCCCTCTTTCCCTGCGTCTGCTCAAATCGAGCTTCAACGCCGAAGAAGACGGCCTGACCGGCCTCCAGCAACTGTCTCACGATGCGACGCTGCTCTTCTACATGTCCGAGGAGGGTCAGGAGGGTCGTAACGCATTCCAGGAGGGCCGCAAACCCGACTTCGACAAGTTCCCCAGACGTCCGTGAGGATCTGGCTCAACGCGGCCCGGCCGCGCACCCTGCCCGCCGCGATTGCACCGGTCCTGGTCGGCACCGCTGCCGCAGTTTTCGCGGCCGGGGACCTGCCGCGCTGGGGCGGATTCGTAGCCGCCCTGGTGGCCAGCATTCTGATCCAGATCGGTACCAATCTCGCGAATGACTATTCGGATGCCAGGCGGGGCGCCGATTCTGCCGACCGGCTCGGCCCGGTCCGGGTTACCTCGGCTGGCCTGATAACGCCTCGTCGGGTTCTGACTGCGACCTGGATCGCTTTTGGCCTGGCAGCCCTTTTGGGCCTCTACCTGGCCTGGCTGGCCGGCTGGATCATCATCGTCGTAGGCCTGGTTTCGATCGCCGCAGGGTTCCTCTACACCGGTGGCCCGAAGCCCTACGGTTACGCGGGCCTCGGCGAGCTGTTCGTCTTTCTTTTCTTTGGCCTTGTCTCGGTGAACGGTTCTTATTACGTCCAGTTGGAAGAGCTGGCCTGGCTTCCCTTCGGACTTTCGGTCGCTATCGGTCTGCTCTCGACTGCCATTCTCGTGGTCAACAATGTGCGCGACATCGATTCCGACCGCCGGGCACACAAGAACACCCTTGCCGTGCGGATGGGCCGCGACAAGACCCGGCGTCTCTATGTCTTTCTGATCCTTGCGGCCTTCTTCGTTCTGGCTCTGACCATCGTGCTCAATAACGGGCCGTGGCTGGCTTTGATCGGTCTGATCGCGATCCCGATGGCCCGTGACCCGATCGCCACGGTGACCGGGCGCACTGACGGACCCTCGCTGAACAAGGCGTTGGCCGGAACCGGGGCGGTTCTCGGTGTGACTGCGCTGCTGACCGCGATCGGATTGGTGCTGGGGACCTGAGATGCTCTCGGACAGGCTCAGCGTCGAAGTCATCCCCTTCGCCCTGGACTTCCTTCGCCCCTATGTAACGGCGACCGGCAGCCTTGCCCGACGGGAGTCGGTTCTGCTCAGATTGCGGGACGAGAATGGAATAACCGCGCTGGGAGAAGGCGTTCCCATGAGCCTGCGCGGCGGCGATTCCCTGGCCAGCGTTGTGAACGAATTGAGGACCTGGGCGGAGACCCCGGAGAATTTCCCTGCCGCGCCTCCCGCCCGCTGCGCTGTGAACATGGCCCTGGCCGACCTCGAGGCCCGAAGGGAAGGAATTCCCCTGTGGAAGTTCCTCGATCCTGCCGCGAGTCTGCGAAAGATCAGGTGCAACGCGACCATCACTGCCGGCCCCGTCGCAGATGTAGTCGCCCAGTGCGAGGCATGGGCCGCTGACGGCTTCGACGTGTTCAAGCTCAAGGCCGGGCCGGAAGACGCGGTCACCCTGGCCGTGGCGGTGCGAGCGGCGCTCGGGCAGTCCGCGAAGATCAGGATCGATGCCAACGGGAGCTGGGGCGATCGCGCGCCTTCGATTCTCTCGGACCTCGAAGCGGTCGGAATCGAATTGGTCGAGGAGCCTGTTACCGGCCTCGCTGACCTGGCCACACTCAGTCGGGAAACCAGCATTCCTCTGGTAGCCGACGAGTCGGTCAACAGTTCCGAACAGGCTGCCGATGCCTTTTTCGAAGGGTCATGTTCCGCCGTTACGGTGAAGCTGAGCAAGATTGGCGGACTTGACGCCGGTCTTGGCGGTCATCTTCCGACCTATCTCTCGAGTGCACTCGACGGCCCGGTCGGCATCGCGGCTGCCGTCCATGTCGCCCAGACCCTTGACCCCGGCCTGCCCTGGCCAGACATGGCCCATGGTCTCGCGACCGAGCGCCTCATGGAGGGGAGCCTCTCCACCGCGGGCACCGTTGTAGCCGGTAGCGAACTTCGCCCTCCCGCTCTCGGTTCTGGACTTGGCATAGAACTCGACGAGGAATTCCTTGCCCGTTGCCGTATCGACTGAGCCGGTTTGGCCCAGGGGCTCTAGGCTCTCGCTCTCGTGGACCCGTCCAACACGAATACCGCCCTTTGCTCGGCTTTTGCGGAGGAACTCTTCCGCAGCGGAGTCAGGCTGGCCGTGGTCTCCCCCGGTTCGAGGTCGACACCCCTGGCCCTCGCGCTTTGGCGGCAGAAGGGCATCGCGACGGAAGTAGCGCTGGATGAAAGGTCCGCTTCCTTCTACGCGCTGGGCGCCGCTCAAGCCAGCGGCGAACCGGTGGTCCTCCTCTGCACATCGGGCACGGCAGCAGCCAATTACCACCCGGCCATTGCTGAGGCTGACCTTTCCAAAGTGCCCCTGATCGTCCTCACCGCCGACCGGCCGCCCGAGCTGCGCGACATCGGTGCTGGCCAGACGATTGATCAAATCAAGCTCTTTGGTGATGCGGTGCGGTGGTTTTGCGAGGTTGGCAGCCATCGGGCCGACGACGCCGGGTTGCTTCATTACCGGGCAGTCGCCTGCCGGGCGTTCGCCACAGCAAACGGCGACCCGCGTCCCGGGCCGGTCCACCTCAACTTTCCGCTTCGGGATCCGCTGGCACCGGTTCCGGAGGACGGCGCCGTGACCGCCACCGATGATCTGGCGCTTGAAGGCCGGCCGAATGGGCCGCTCACGACGGTTGAAACCGCCACTTGCGGGGTCGACCGGTCCACCGTACGTCAGGTGATTTCGATGATCGATGCCGCCAGCAGGATCCTGATCCTGGCCGGCCGCCAGACCGACCCCACCTTGCGCGAACCCCTGGCCAGAATGGCCAACTCCTGCCGCTCACCGGTCCTGGCAGAACCGACCTCGCAGTTCCGGCTAGGGCCCCATGACCGTGGCGCTGTGGTCACTGCCTACGAACGCATTGCCCGTCGCAGGGAGAAAGCACTCGCCCCCGACCTGATCATCCGGCTGGGCGAGTTTCCAACTTCGAAACAGCTGCGGCTCTGGCTGGCCGAGGTTGCCCCCGCTCAGATCCTGATCGACCCCGGATACGGCTGGAATGAGCCGACGAGGACAGCCGACCTGATCGTTCGTTGCGACCCTTCCACCCTTCTCCATCAGATCGAGAACACATCCGAGCAACGGATTGGCGGACAGGCTGGCAACGGCTTCTGGAATCGCTGGATGACTGCCGAACGTGAGGAACGGACGGAAATCGAAAGTGCCTGGGACGAGTCGGGAAGCCTGGCGGCCGGTGAAGTGCAGGCGCGTCTGGCGGAGCTCCAGTCAGACGGGAGCCTGGTCTACACGGCTTCAAGCCTTCCGATCCGGGATCAGGAAGAGTCTGTACCCGCCCTTGACCGCGATGTTCTGTTCCTGGCCAACAGGGGAGCCAACGGAATCGACGGACTGGTCGCCTCGGGCTGCGGAGCCGCCCGGGCGTCCGGACGGCCGACCACGATCATCACCGGTGACCTGGGCTTCTTCCACGACATCGGCAGCCTTGCTCTGGCAAGGGATCTGGAAGTCAATACGAGAATCGTCGTGTTGAACAACGAAGGCGGTGGCATCTTCGAGCGGCTGCCGCAACGCGACGCGATGACCCCGGTCGAATTCGACGAACTCATGCGAACTCCGGCCGGCCTTGAAGTTGAAGCGGCGGCCCGTCTCTACGGACTCCCCTTCCACCGGTGCGACGACCTCGCTTCGCTCGAATCCGATTTCAGCCGCGAAGAAGACCGGGTGTCGGTGCTTGAAGTCCCAGTCGCCGGCTAGCTCAGCAGCGGCAACAGAGCATCGAGCTTGATCTCCGTCTCGGCAAGTTCGGCGGCCGGATCGGAGTCCGCCACCACGCCGACGCCCGCGAAAAGGTGTGCTTCGCGATCGCGGATCAAGGCGCTGCGGAGAGCCACGCAGAACTCACCGTCACCTGATCCGTCCATCCAGCCGACCGGACCCGCGTACCAGCCGCGATCCATTTCCTCAACCTCGGCCATCACCTTGCTGGCCTTTTTCCACGGCTCACCGCCTACCGCCGGGGTCGGATGCAGTAGCCCGGCCAGTTCGATCGCGGTCCTCGGCTGTGCAAGCTGGGCGTAAACGGGCGTTCCGAGGTGCTGGATGTTCGCCACCTTGATGATCTCCGGCTCTTTCTCAGCCTCGACCCAGACGCTGATCCGGCTCAGGGTCTTGACGATTCTCCGCACCACGACTTCCTGCTCCCCCCTGTCCTTGCCGCTCAGGAGAAGCTGCTGGGCGAGGTGGTCATCGACCGCAGGATCACTGCTTCGACGGGTGGAGCCTGCCAGGCCGACGGTCGCCACGCTCCGACCGGCGCAGCGCACGAGGAGTTCCGGGCTGGCCCCGATGAACGCGGCCTCACCGGTTCCGACACAGAAGTTGAAGCAGGAGGGAAAGCCCTGCCTCAGCGCATGGAAGATCGCCGCCGGATCATGCGCGGATCCGGCCCTGACGATTACCTCCCTGGCCAGAACCACCTTCTCGATCTCCCCGGCCCTGATCCGTTCGACCGCATTCGCGACCGACCTTTCATAGGACTCCGGGCTGCGGGCACTCTCGATTTCCGGGGTCACCGTGGGGTGAGGGTCGATCATTGGAAGCTCTCCATGGATCAGCCCGGCGACCCGGGCCAGCGCCGGGGCGGCCAGATCTTCCGGATCCCGACCCGGAGCGGTAACCAGGTTCAAGGTCAGGAAGGTGCCTGCCTCGGATGACTGGATCGCAAGCTCGGGCAGGATCATCGAAGCCGGCCCGAAGGAAGACCAGGCCGGGTCAGGAAGGCGTTCCGAGACCGTTCCATCCTCGAAGGCAAAGCCACCGGTCCAGACCGGACCGGTAGTGAAACCTCCGGTTCCGCGTAGCACCGCGTCACCGGAAAGGTGGGCGCAGTCCGCCGCCACCTCGACGAAGCGTTCAGGTCCTCGCGAACTGATCTCGTGGACCTGCCCGAGCGCAGCCAGCTTCAGGTCCCGGTCGGGTTGCTCCCAGCAGAAGAACGGCTCACCGGCCCGCCGCGATGCGAACACGGTCGCGATCGGGTCATCGCAGCTGAATGGAACGGTGACCGAGACCACTGTCCGCTCCCGCCGATCCGATGCTTCGGACAGCGAGTCACGCAGCAGTCCCTCAAGTTCCGCCCCGGTCGAGGGCGTCGGCATCAGTCGCCGCCGCGTGCCAGGGCGACTTCGCCCGTACGGACCAATTCCAGCAGGCCATGTGGCCTCAGCATGCTCTCGAAGGCCTCGATCTTGTCGTGCGAACCGGTCACTTCGACGATCAGGGCACGACGGGACACGTCGACGATCTTGGCCCGGAAAATCTCCGCGAACTGGACGATCTCCGCCCGGTTCTCGACGGCAGCCGAAACCTTGAAAAGCGCCATTTCCCGGGCGACCGTCTCGTCAGGCTCCATGTCGCGGATCTTGAGCACATTGATCAGCTTGTGCAGCTGCTTGGTCACCTGGTCAATCGGGTGGATCGCCCCGTCGAGAGTCAGCGTTATCCGGGAGACCTCGGGGTCTTCGGTCGGACCGACGGCAAGGGTGTCAATGTTGAAACCGCGCCTCGAGAAGAGACCGGCGACGCGGGCGAGAACTCCCGGCTTGTTCTCGACCAGAATCGAGAGCACGTGCTTGCGGCCTGACAGCGGCGAACGCCCCGCGTGGAGGTCCTCAAGCCTGACCATGTCCGTGGATGCCATCAGCCCACCATGTCCCTTGCCGCGTTCCCCGCGGGGATCATCGGGTAGCAGTTCTCTCTCGGGCTGACCCTCACATCCAGTAGCGCCGGTCCGTCGGCCTCGAGAGTCGCGATCATCATTTCCTCGAGATCCGCACTGTCTTCGCAGCGCAGGCCGTGAGCGCCGAAAGCTTCGGTCAGCTTGACCCAGTCCGGGCTCGGACCGTTCTCGACGCCGCTGTATCGCTCGGACCAGAAGAGCTCCTGCCACTGGCGGACCATGCCCATGAAGCCGTTGTTCATCAGGAAGACCTTGACCGGCACGTCTTCGTTGACCGCGGTGGCCAGCTCCTGGACGTTCATGATCAGGCTGCCGTCTCCGGCGATGCAGACGACCTGCTCGTCGGGACAGGCGACCTTGGCGCCGATCGCGGCGGGAAGACCGAACCCCATAGTTCCGAGACCGCCGGAGTTGATCCACTTGCGTGGATTGCTGAAGCCGTAGTACTGGGCGGCCCACATCTGGTGCTGGCCGACATCAGAAGTGACGATCGCATCACCGCCGGTGACCTTGTGCATCATCTCGATCATGAACTGGGGCTTGATCTCGCCCTCGGCACCGGGTTCGTAGCCGAGCGGATACTCGCCCTGCCAGGCCCTGATCCGGCTCCACCATCCATCGAGCCGTGAAGTGTCTGTCTGCAGGGCCTGATACTCGCGAGTCAGTTTCGGCAGGACCATCTTCACGTCGCCGACGATCGGGATATGCGCCGGGACATTCTTTGAAATCTCGGCCGGGTCGATGTCGATGTGGATGAACTTCGCTCCTGGTGAGAACTCGGAGAGCTTGCCGGTGATCCGATCGTCGAAGCGAGCGCCGATCGCGATTATCAGGTCGGCCTCGTCCATCGCGTAGTTCGCGGTCCGGGTGCCGTGCATGCCGAGCATGCCCAGCCACTGGTCATCGTCGAAGGGGAAGGAGCCCAGGCCCATCAGGGTCGAGGTAACCGGGAACCGGTCGGAAGCACAGAGTTCCCGGAGTTCGGCCCAGGCGTTGCCGTTCTTGACGCCGCCTCCGGAATAGATGATCGGACGCCTGGCGTTGGCCATCGCCTTCGCCGCGAGGCGGATCTGCTTCAGGTTGCCTTCGGTGGTCGGCCTGTAGCCAGAGAGGTCAACTGCCTGACTGCGTGGCTGATAGTCGATCTCAGCCTTAGCGAGGTCCTGAGGAATATCAACCAGCACCGGGCCGGGTCGGCCGGTCGAGGCGATGTGAAAGGCCTCGTGGATGTACTCGGGGATGTGCTCGGCTTCGGTCACCAGCAGGGAGTGCTTGACAATCGGCAACGTGATGCCGACGATGTCCGCTTCCTGGAAACCATCGGTACCGATCAGGTCGGTGCGGACCTGGCCGGTGATGAAGACGGTCGGAACCGAGTCCATCATCGCGTCGGCGATCGCGGTAACGAGGTTGGTGGCGCCGGGACCGGAAGTGCCGAAAGCCACCCCAACCCGCCCGGAAGCGTGGGCGTATCCCTCTGCCGCATGACCGGCCGCCTGTTCGTGCCGGGCCTGTACATGCCGCAGATTGGCGTCGACCAGCGCGTCATAGGTGGGCAGGTTTGCCCCACCGGGAATGCCGAAGATGTGGTCGACACCTTCGACTTCGAGGGATTTGAACAATGCGTCTGCGGCTCTCATCAGACCAACGATCCTAGCTGATCGGGAAAGGCCCGCTCAGGCCTTCTGTGCGGCTGAAA
>JAUPTY010000007.1 GCA_030917845.1 Actinomycetota bacterium
CGCGGGACCTCCCGAAAGAGAGATCCGGACATGGCCTCGGCCTCCATGGTCAGCTCGATGCTCTCATCCGAGGCCGACGCAACGGACGGAAGCAGAGCCAAGGCGACAAACAGGGCCGAGAGTGGGAGCGGAAGTTTCTTCATGGTCGTGGGCGTTCGGGCAGAAAGCAAAAGGGCGGCCCCGCAGGGCCGCCCTTTTTGCTGCTGTCTGGAAAGACAGGCTTTCTACTTGACGCGCACCGTCTTGACGGCCTTGGCGCTAACGCCCTTGCCCTTGATGGTGAACGTGATCTTGGTCTTGCCGCCCTTGCGGCCGTTGACCTTGGTCTTGACCGTTACGGTCTTCGACGTGCCGGGGGTGACATTGCCAGCGTTGGCCTTGCCTCCACCGGTCGCGGTTACCTTGACGGCGTTAGCCATGCCGGTGCCCGTGTTTTTGATCGTGACCTTGAAGGTGCCCTTGGCACCCTTCTTGACAGCGGACGGACCCTTGACCGAGCCCTTCAGCTTGGCCGAACCCTTGAGACCGGTGCAGTCCTGCGTGGTCTCGGGCGAGTCGACCGTGACGGTCGGGCTGGTCGGCTGACCGGTGGAAACGTCACGCTGACCGAGCTCGAATACCGAGTTGGTCTTCCAGACGCCTGAAGCCGGGCAGGTAGCCCTGGCGTAGTTCTTGTCAAGACCCTTGATTTTGATGTTCAGGTCCGGACGATCCAGGACCGGGCCCGGGATCTGGAGCGTGTAGAACTTCACGGCCGAGTCCGAGCTGAGAACCGGAATCGCGGTGTCCAGGACGCGGCCCTTGAGGGTTGAGTACATGAGGACGCCGACAGTGGTCTGCTTCGAGTAACCGTAGATCTTGATCTTCGCACGACCCTGGCCGTCCTTGCCTGCGTTGAAGATGATCAGAACCGGGTCATTCAACGGAGCCGCCTGATACTTGCCCAGGTAGAGGGGCGAGATTCCGGTACCGATGACCGACTTCGGACAAAGGTCAATCAATGCCTTCGGACCGAGAGACAGGTTCGTGGCCGGTCCGATCTTCGAATCGGGGCAGGTGGGCGTAACCTTCTCGTTCGGGTTGAAGGTCACGCCCTCGGGGAAGGTGATCTTCGTGTTCTTCATCGGATCAACGGTGACATTCGCGGGAGGGGGAATCACCTCGGCGTGAATCTCGATGTTGACTGGCTTCGGAAGCGCCTGATAGAGCGGTCCGCTAATCGAGGTGATCTCGGTCGTACCGGTTACGTCCTCGTTCACTGCCTGGGCAGTGCTGACCATTGAAAGTGACGCAACAAGCGCCACGAAAATGGCAAAAAGCTTTTTCATCTGGTTCTCTCTTCTCTCTTGTGGATTACCTGGATTACGGCGTTTGTGCCGCAATCCCCCAACTCCCATAACTGGATCGCAGCTTACATGAACAAGAACACCTATATGGCCAGGATGTTGCGGTCGTCAAACCGATTGCTCCGGGAGAAGCTGCAACGGATCATGAAAACATTGCCCGGACGCCTGATGGAGCCGGAAATGCGTCCCCCGGAGCCCGGGTTCGCCGCCTACGGTTCGCGGAAGACGTGCAGGTACTGGCTGTCGGGCTGTGACGGGTCGCCGAGGGGCTCGAACGGGGCCTGCTGGTCACAGGGGGATGCCGGCACGTTGTTGGTCTGGTTCTGTTCCTTCATCAGGTACTCGATGAACCAGTCATAGAAGAGTTGCTGCTGGGCCGGGCTGAAGCCGTACCGCAGATTGGTCCCGAACTGGGCCTGCTGGACTGGTGTCAGAGCAGAGTAAGGCGCGATCGTGGCGTTGATGCCAGCTGCGCATTCGGCCGCGCTGAAGACTTCCATCCCGCCCGAAGCAAAGTCCAGATTGTTGTTCGGTGCCGTGTAAGGGTTGACCCGACCGGACGAGATGCCGGTCGGGAAGCCAACGTAGGACTCCGGCCCGAGCCGTACTCCGCCGCGGATGAAGTGTTTCTGCTGGCCAGCGCCGTAGTTGCCCTGTCCGTTGGTTGCTGCTGCGGCGTTGCCGAGGAACGAAGCCAACTCGTCCCTGTAGATGTTGGCGGTCTCGAGATAGGGGTTGAACTCGGCAAAGTAGTCCGGCACCCGGGCGAGCAGAGTTGGTGCGTCCTCATCGAGGAAAGCCCTGAGAGACGGGAACGCCTTCGGGGCCTTGCGGATTACCGGCTTCAGGTTCGTATAAAGCCGCTTGCTGACCGGGGCCAGCCGCGCCGATGCCTGGAAGGTCGGTGAGAGCTGCTTGGCCACGGGGACCAGTTTGCGCATCACCGGGGTCGCGAAGTCGGAGAATTCGCCCAGCCGGTCCTGCGTGGCGGTCGACTCACGCGCGAAGGTCGGGAAGACCCGGAAGAAGTCCTTGAGCTCCTCGTCCCGGTTGGCCAGGGTAGTGAAAACGGTGTCGGTATTGCGGATCATTCCGCTGAGTTCACCCTGGCGTTTGCTGATTGCGTCGAACACCACGCCGGTGTTCTTGACCAGTTTCGAAACATCCTCTTCCTGGTCGTTGAGGACCCGGAGTACGTCAGTGAGTGAGGTCAGAGTCCCGGGCAGCACACCAAAGGTCTGGTTCAGGGTGGCTCCGCGCCCGGTCATTGCGGTCGCGTTGTCGATAGCCCCCTGCATGAATGCCTGTCTGGTCTTCTCGTCGAAGGTGCGGAAGATCTCGTCCAGCTGGACGGACTTCGCCACCTGGGCGGGCGGCAGCTGGCCGCCGTCCTCCAACATGCCGGAGGCCTTGTCGCCGGGGGTAAGTTCGATGTAAGCCTCTCCGAGAAGGCTCTTGGCGCGGAGAATCGCCCGGGTGTCGGCAGGTACCGGCGCGTATTCGGGCTCGAGGTCGAGGGTCACGATCGCCGACCCTTCCTCCCCACCTTCGCCGAGTTCGATCGACTTGACCCGTCCGACTTCGATGCCGGAAATATCAACCTGGGACTGCTCTGCGAGCTGGCCGATCTGTGTGAGAGGCAGCCTCACTTCATAGCCGCGGGCGGCCAGAGGAGTCGGTCCGCCGAATGCGACCCAGACGAAAAGCAGCAGGCCGAAGCACGAGAGCGCGAAGCCCGCGATCGCTATGAGTTGTCCGACTGAAGGTGCTTGCTTGTTCATGAGGGGCAGATGTCGGTCGGGGGCGGGAGCTGGTTGAGTCGGTAGGCGGCTTCAAGCTGACGGATCCTGGTCCTGATGTCTTCTGCCAGGGCGGCGGTGTTACAGGTGATCAGGTTGACGCTGCGCCGGACCGGACCCATGCCGTCCTCGAAAGCCACCGAGGCATTGAAGTTGTGGAACATCCAGGGTGCGTAGAAGAGGAAGCCCTCGGATTCACCATCGGGGTTGTGCGCGAGCTGATTGAACAGCGTGTTCAGTTCAGAGAAGGTGCCGCGAAGCTGAGGTGTGCTCTTCGCGCCTGCCCGGCTGGTCTTCGCCAGCTCCTCGAATACGGGCTGTACATCCCTGGAGAAAGGCCTGATGTCATCACGCACATACGGCAGGGTGTCGGTGGCCAGACGCTGGACAGAACGGAGCGAGTCCTTGAGATTGCGGGCTCCCGGGATCAGGCCGAGGAGCGTCGGGCGGGTCAGCTGCGATAGCTCGTCCGACTTGGCCAGGTTGATGCGGCCCGCTTCGAGGGTTGACGGGAACTCCCTCAGGGCCTCGCGGAGCGCGGCTTCCTGAGCGGCGTAATTGCCAAGGGATTCCTTCGAATTGGTGATGAAGTCGGCAACTACCTGATCGTTGTTGCCGAGCTCGGTTGCGACCTGGCTGAAGGAGTGAATTCCCTGGCGGATGAACTTGCGACGCTTCTCCAGCTCGCCGTTGAGGCGTGCGGTGTAGACCGCAAACGGACCGAAACGGCGCAGGGCCTGCGAAAGCTCGGGGCCTTTCTGGTTGAGGCCCTCCCCTGCTCCATTCAGCAGCAGGACCAGGTAGTCCTGGGTATCGCGATCCAGCGAGGCGAGGATCTGGTCCATCTGGACGTTGGACATGCTCTGGGCCACCGGGAAGACATGACCTTCCGGCGGAGGTGGACCGGTAGTCCCGGGATCAATCTCGACCACCATGTCACTCAGGCCCGTCTTTGGCCGCAGCAGGAATTCGGCGTCCTCGTGGATCAGCTCCCGGTACTCGGGCTCGATGTCAAGCCGCACCCGGGCAATGCCATCCTCGAGGGTCGAGGCGCCGACCTTGCCGACGTTGATGCCGGCGATCACAGCCGCCTGACCCTGGCCCGGAGTCACGGCCTGGGCGGTTTCCATCTCGACATTGATCGAGTAGAACTCCTGGCCGAGGCCCGGGATCCAGGAAGGCAGCGCGGCCTTCTGGTTGGAGAGGATGAAGAGCAGCACCAGAATCGCGATCACAATCAGGCCGGCGATCGCCAGGAAGTCCTTGAAATGTGTCTTTATTGCGCGTTTCACGGGTAAGCCGCCGGACTCGGTGCTCCCGGGCCCGCCATGGGCCCGTTGAGGTCGGGGATCTCCTGCTCGGAGCAGGGCTGGTCGCTGACCATAGGCGGAACGCCCGGTGCCAGCGGCGTCGTGCCAAGCGGGGCCGACTGGAGGCGGCCGTAAAGCGTGTTCTCGATCGGGCTGATCTCACCAGGGTCCGACTGCTTGACCCGAACCGGTCCGCCGCCGCCCTGCAGACGGGCGAATGAGCCGTTGCCGTCAAGGCCGTTCGAACCGCCAGAGGCACTTACTGCTGCGTAGAAGAATTCGCGGTGCGCGGGCTGCCCGTTGCCGAAGGCACCATCGTTGATCACCTGTTCACCGGTGGGACTGATCGTGTCGGCGATGCAGAGACCGAAGCTCCGGAGCTGCGGCAGCAGTTTCAGGGTGGCCGATGCCGACTTGGCCGCATCCGGCGTCGTGCGCTGGATGATCTGGGCCAGACCGAGGAGCTCCCGCTCGGTCAGCAGCGGCTTCAGCTGCCGGAGGAAGGGCTTGGTGAGACGTATCGTTCGCGGCAGCTCGTTCAGACCAGGTGTGGACGCGATCGCGAAGCCGCGCAGAGCGGGCAGGGCGTCGTTCAGGCTGACCAGGGCCGAGCGGGCGACCACCAGGGTCGGACCGAGGCGCTGAATGGTCAGACCGAGATTCTCTGACTCGGCTGCCAGGGCACCGGTGAAGGTTGCGAAATTGGTTACGAATCCCTGGAGGTCGTCGCCCCGCTCGTTGACTGCTCTGGTGACTCGTGAGAGGCCGCGCAGCAGGTTGCCGAGGTCATTGGGCTCGGTGCCGAGAGTGGCAGCGTTGACGATTGCTGTGCCGCGCGCGGCGGTCTCACCGCGACGGTAGGCGAGGTTGAGGGCCTCGCCGCCGCTCAGGCCCTGCACGAATGGTTCGAAAGTCAGGTCCTGCTGGGCGGTCGGCTCCTGGTTCAGGGCCGTGCCAAGGCTCACGAGCAGACGCTGGATGTTCGCCCGCTCCGGAGTCTGCAGGGTCCTCAGGATGTCACCGACCTGGACGCTGGTCGCCGTGTTGCTTAGCGGGATCATCCCGTTGTCTTCCATCTCGGGTGACTCCGGGGTGCCGGGATCGAGATCGATGAACCAGTTGCCTTCGAGGAAAAGACGGGGACGGATCTGGGCCGAAGCATCCTCCCGGATCGGCCTGCCCTCGTTATCAACGGTGAAGGTGACGACTGTGTTGTCGCCCTTGTTTTCCATGTCGGTGACCTTGCCGACATTGACGCCGGCGATACGGACCGGAGACTTGAGCGCGATGTTCACTGCGTTCTGGAAGGTCGCCTTGACCTCGTAGCCCGGGCTTGTGAACGGAATCGACTTGGTGAAGGCCAGGTAGAGACCAAGCAATACGAGGAAGACGGCGATCAGACCGAAGAACAGCGGTCCAGGACCGCCCCACTGACGGAAGAACTGCTGGTTGTAGCGGCTGGGTTTGCGGTGATCTCTCACTTGGCCACCCAGTTCAGCTGCTTGTCGGACTGGAGGTTCGTCAGGACGCCCTGATCGCCGGGGTAGTTGCCGATCTGCTGGGCGGTGAAGTTGAAGGTCGGCGCGTTGCCGGGTTCACATTCGCGAGTCTCCCCGGGGGCCGCTGTATTCGGGTAGGGGTTGGAATGCAGGAAGTTGACGTCGACTGCGCCCAGTCCGCCGCCATTCGCCGGGGCTGCTGACGGGCCGGCTTCCGAATTGGGACCCACCTGGGGGAGCACGCTGATCGCCCGGACCCAGTGCCCTTCGGCATCGTTGGGACTGGTCGAAGAAGCGACGTTGCGCAGCAGCAGGGCGAGATAGTTGCAGACGTTCTGGGCCGGCGTGACCTGGCGCAGAAGCGGCCTGAGAATCTCCTGGGTACTGATCAGTGTGTTGAGACCGTCGTTGACCTGGGTGTCCTCGCCGAAGCGACGCAGCGAACGGGCAGTCGGGCCGAGCTCGTCGTAAAGCTGCGGTGACGAACGCAGCACGGGAATCCCGAGGTCAAATGAGTCGGACACGATCGGAGCGCTGTAGGCGAGTGCCCTGGCTCCGGGCAGTAGCGCCTTCATGAAGTCGGCCGAGGCGAAAAGGAACGGGCGGATCCGCGGGCCATTCCGGATCGCAGCCAATTCGGCCTGGACACCTTCGGTGATCGAATCCTGGATGTAGGGCCGCGCAACTTCAGCCAGAGCGATGAAGGTCGTATCAAGCTGGACGAACATGTCCGCCTGGATATCGGCGACGGGCGCCACTTCGGCCGCTGCCTGGGAAAGCCCGCGCACGAATCCACGCAGGTCGGTCTCCTTCGAGGAGAGGTTCCGGGTAACCGGCTCGGCCAGCCTGAACAGGGGCGGCAGCTGGGAGATGATTTCGTTGATATCGGCGCCACGGGCGGCGAAAGCTCCGCCGTACTCGGCCAGGTTTGTCTGGATCGCCTTGCGGACCGGCTCCTGGAACATGTTGAACCACTGATCCATGTCCACCGGCTCTTCCGCCTGTGATTCCGGCAGAACGCCACCCGGGGGGAGACCTTCGCTGGACTTGCCGGGGGTCAGAAGCAGGTATTTCAGGCCCATCGCCGAGCGCTGCCGGACCAGAACCGTCGAGTCGTCAGGGATCGGCTCGACGCTCTTGTCGAGATTCATCGTTGCCACGGCGATCGAGCGGCCGTCATCAAGCTGCTTTGCCTTGACTTCGCTGACGATGCCGACCCGCACTCCGGCGACCCGGACCTCGTTGCCGGAAACCAGCGAGGCGGCCGAAGGCAGTTCGACTTTGACCTCGTAGGTAGGCACGAAGGGCAGGCCCTTGTTGGCGTTGTAAGAGAAGAAGATGCTGACCACGGCGATAACCGCGGTGATCGCACCGACCAGGACGGGACTAGCTGAGATTCTCGAGCCGCGGCGCTTCATGGTCCGAGGAGGTAGTCGAGGATTTTCATGCGGCTGTCGTCGCTGCTGCTACCGGACGAGCCCTGCTGGGCCGGAGCGCTGTAGCCCTCTGGCAGGGGTGAACTCTGGTTTTCGGCACCGGTTACGCCGAACGGATCACTCATGTTGCCGGTCGGTCCGGTCAGACCCGTCGGTCCCGTCAGGCCGGTGATGCCGGTCAGCCCGGTCGGTCCGGTCGCCAGGCCGCCGCCGGTCACGCCGGTCTCTCCGGTCGGGGCCAGGGTGTCTCCGGTCTCGCCGGTCGGTCCGGTCACGCCTTCGAGTTCGTCGAGATCGCCGAGCTGTCCGATCGACTCCGACAGCGTTGCTGCCTCGCCGGCAGTTGCTGTCCAGTTCGTGGGGCAGGTGGGATCGGTAACACCGCGGTACTCGGTACAACCGGAAACGATCAGGTTCGTCCGCTGGTAATGGCCGTACTGGTCGTAACCGTTGAGCAACGACGACGAGTTGTAGATCACGTTCATCAGGTTGTCGTACCCGCCTGCCTGACGCGTGCTCTGCAGGAAGAAGTTGAGGTTGGCGGCCGGCGAGTAAGACTTGCGCGAGAGGGTGCCAAGCTTGCGGATGATCGGCTGTGAGGCGACTAGGTCCGGACCCGCGGTACGAGTGGCTTCACCGAGGCTGGTGATCGAGATCCGACCGGCGTCCGCGAACGGACCGAGCTTGGTCTGGACTTCGCTGATGTCGGCCGCAGCCGGCTTGAGAGTCTGGAATACCGGGATCGCACGGTCAGCAAAGGCACCGACCGCGACGAAGTCCGCTCTCAGCTGTCGGAGAGTCTCGGGCAACAGCCTGATGTTCTCCTGGAGGTCTTCCCCGCGCTCGGCCGTGGCGGCGGCCGTGTAGCCGGCGTTGCGAAGGAAATTCACCAGGTTCTTGCGCTTGGCGGCAAGCGCGGTCATGTTCTTCGCTCCGTCTACGGAGAGCTTGGCGAGGCGCTTGTTCTCGGAAGCGAGGATCTCGAGGACCTCGTTGACTTCCTTCAGGGTCGGGTTGGCACGGATCACCGCTTCCCGCAGGTCTTCGCCCCTCGTAGCGAGGCCGGCGCCGAGCTCGTTCAGGATGATCCGGAACCGCTGCGCGTAGGGCAGGCGATAGATGTTGTTGATCAGATCGAGGTCGACCGAAGTCAGGTTGTTCTCGATCGGCAGCAGGTACTGCCCCGCGCCCGGCTCGCCCTCGGGAATCTGGGTCAGCGACGGTGGCGCCTCGGAGCCGGAAGGCCGGGGCTTGGTGACCTGGCAGTCGAGGAACTTCTCACCGATCAGCGACTGCGGGCGGATGATGCAGGACGCATCGTCTTTCCAGTCCTGGAAGCCCGGATCGCTGATCTCCATCACCACGATCGCCTTGCCGGGAACGTCGGTACCGGTTTCTTCGCCCGGCCTGGAAACGTCAATGTCGCTGACGCTGCCGACGTTGGCGCCGGCGACTCGCACGTCGATGCCCTTGACCACGAAGGCACCGTTGTCGAAGACTGCCCTGACCTTGTAGGCATCGCTGTCGTCATTGCAGCTGCGAACCAGCAACACGGCAGCGACTATCACGAGGATCACCAGGGCGATCTTTATGAGCTTGCGCAACATCAGGGCACCTGCGCGGGGTCGCATTTGCCGGTCAGGTTGCCGTTGTCCAGGAAGGGGTTGGACCCGGCGATCGGCTGGGAAGCGCCGCCCGGGCAACGCTGGATGCCGGTGATCACGTCAAGCCCGCCATAGACCTCGGTATCGGCCGGCTGGATCGCGTTGCCGTTCAGCTGGAAGATTCCGGTGGCGGTAGGTGTGACCTTGGCGTACGGACCGTTCGCGTCGTAGCTGGCAGTCAGCGAACCGATCTTGGCGAATGAGCTGAAGATGTCCGGGGCGTAGGCGCGGGCTTCCGACACTTCTTCCTGGTTGGCGTCGAGGGCCCTGACGATCGCGTTCACGGCCGGCGCCGCCTTCGGATGGAGCGGAATCAGGTCGGAAAGCAGGTCCGAGGTGTCGTTGTTCGGACCGGGACGGCCGGCTGCTGTGGCCAGAGCATTGAAGACCGGACGGGCCCGGACCAGCACCGGGCGCAGATCGTTCTTCAGATAGTTGGCGAGTCCGGCGTCGGCAGCGCGATTGGAGGCGGCGATCATCGGCTCGACGTCATCAAGTGCGACCCGCAAGTTGGCCAGGGTCGTATTGCCCTGGCGCAGGGTCGGTGCCAATTCATCGAGGGCCAGAGCAAGCGAATCGTTGTTGTCGGCGATTGCCCCGAGAGCCTTGTTCGAGTTGCTGACCAGCTCGGTCAGCTGGGGAGCCACTTCGGAGAGGTTGGTCACGAATTTCGATGTGTTGCCGACGAACTGGTCGAGGCGCGTGTCCTGGTCGGCAAGTTCGGCCATCAGGCGCTGAGTGCTCGAGAAAGCGGCTCCGCTGTACTTGAAGGTCTGGCTCGCGCCCTCGGCTCCCTCGCCTGCGTAAATCGCCGAGATGCCCTGGATCCAGTTCGACCAGCCGTTTCTGGTGCTCTCGTCAAAGGTGTCGAAGAACTGGTCCAGCTCGACGGCGGTGGCGGTGACGCCTTCGCCGAAGAGGTGGCCCTCTTCAACCACGGGTTCGTTGTCGGGACCGGGCGAAATCGAGATGTAGTGATTATGGAGCGAGGAGAGTGAACTCTTGCGGATCACGGCCGCCGTGCCCTCGTGGAGTTCACGGTCGACTTCAACTTCCATCTCGACCATCATGTTGTCGGTCAGCTCGACCGAGTTGATGGTGCCGATCGGCGAGCCACCGACCATCACGTGGTTGCCGGGAACCATGCCGCTGGCGCTCTGGAAGGCGAACTTGTACTTGTAGCCGGAGTCACCACTAAAGATCAGCGAGGCGACGAAAACGATCGCAACAACAAGCGCGCCCAGAGTCACAACTCTGAGCACCGTCGAACTCCGTCCGCGATTGACGCGACTTGGTTTTGCTGGATTGGCAGTCGTCAATCTGAGCTACCTGGTGATTCTCCCCACCAAAGAAGCCTCCTTCCTGCGCGCATGTTACTTGAGCGCCCGGCGTAACAACCTTTCCTCAAGGGCCGGTCCATCCGCCAGCGAGGCAGAGACCGGGAGCACACGGATTGGTGACCGCCCCGTTGACCCTCAGGAAGCCGTCGATCATCTCGATCGCGGTGTCGGTTACCCGCGGGTGTTCATGCGGATCTTCACCGGCCAGCGGCGGCGTATTGGTCAGTGGTGGCGGGTCGGTTCCGACCATCCCGTCGGGGCCGGGACCGGGCCTCAGCGGGCCGCTGTCCCAGTAGGCGACAGCCGAGCCGTAGTGCGGGAAAGTGGTCACCGGTTCGATGCCCCAATCACCGTCCACCCCGGGCCAGCGGCTTTCCGACACGAAAGGCGTGATCGCCCTGGCCCCGATCGTGCGGGCCTCGACGTTTGTCTGCCAGTTGGTGACCAGATGGTCCCCGAAGGCGGTGTCCATCAGCACCTGATGCGGCGGCGTACCCGGCAGCGGGTCATCGGTCATCCGGTGCGCGTATCCGTTCGGCTCGCCCCGGTCCCAAAGCATCTGGGCGATGCCCAGCGCCAGAGGTCGCTCGATCTGGTTCGGGTAGGCGGGGTCGAAGAAAGCGGAGTAGGTGTCCCAGGAACCGGACCGGGTCAGCAGCACCGAGTAATTCATCGCGGCAACTCCGAGCGCTCCCTTGTCGAAGTCCGGGGCGAGTGCCATCAGGGCCCCACCCATGATTCCGCCCTGGCTGATCCCGCGGTACCAGGCCCGGACGTTCGGCCCTGTGACGATCGCCGGGTCAAGGGTGCTGTTTCCAGGCACGACCGCATCGGGGTCACCCCCGGGAACGTCGGAGGGATCGGGCAGTCCGGAATCGATCCGGAAGGCGGCCTTCGAGACCAGTCCGTCCGGGTGGATCATGAGCCGTCCGAGGAAAAGCTCGTTCAGCAGTCCCTGCTGGAGGCGGTCGGCCACCTGGGGGAACTTCGTCAGGTTCATCAGGGCACCGACCACGGTGACCGCATCCCCGGTCGACATGCCGATTTCGTCGGTGCCGCAGATCGTGAATCCGCGGGCGGCGGTCTTTCGCTGCGCTCCGGCGTTGATTTCGCCACCGATCGTGCCCATCAGTCCGTGGCCGTAGACGATCGCCCGGCCGCGAAGTCCCAGCGCCGGCAGGTCCCCGGGGTCGATCGCATCGGGATCGGTGATCACCTTTGGCACCACACATTCGAAATTCGCGCTGTAAGTGCCATTCGCGCGCGGCACCCCCTCCTCGTCGAGGTTCATGGTGGCTCCGGTCGCGCACTCGTTGGAGTCGGACGGGTGGTCGAGGAAGCAGGGGACCTCGAAGCTGCCCTTGATCCGGCGGGCGATCTCGCTGTTGGGATTGGCCTCGACCGAATCGACGGTGAATTCAGGGGCGGTTCCCTGCGCGACCCGGTCGGCGAGGTCGGTGTCTCCGAGCTGGGCGAAGGCCTGGTCCCTCATCGCAAGTGCCCGGCCGCTGTTGTTCTCGTCGCTGGCGGTAGTGAAGTCCCATGCCAGATAGAGGTTCGACCGCCTGATGCCGGCCGCGCGAAGCCGTTTGAAGATGTCCTCGTAGAAGGAGCGCCTCCCGTTGATCCTCGAGTCGGTCGAGTTCAGGAAGTCCCGGTAGTAGCGGAAGCCTGCCGGTGCCTTCAGCACGGTTCCAAGCGCATCCTTGAGGTTGCGCAGCACCACGATGTATCTGGCCGCCGGTTCGAAGTTGACCATCGGGTGAATGACCAGGTTGGTCGCGCCCGGCGAGCTCGCGTTTGAATCAATTTCGACCCAGATAGGGTGACGCTCGCGGGTTCGGGCGTCGAGCACGATCACCGGCGCGGACCCGGAGAGATACTGCGAAGGGTCGGCGAGGCCGACTGGGTTCGTCTGGAGGAGTGCTGCCGGATTGTCCAGCCCTGGCACCCGGACGGTGATCGCCTGGCCGTGACTGAATCCGTCACTGCTCGAATAAGGAGCCGGATCGATGCGCACCCCGCCGGAGTTGGCCGGCATCGCGTCTTCCGTGAAGTTGATCCGCCGGCCCGTTTCGGTGGCACTGTCAGCCAGCGTGTAGTAGTTGTCCGGGAACGGCGACATGCAGATGTCGGGATCCGGCGCCACGACGAAGTTGCAGTCCGCAGCCCGGGAAAGATCGACCGGCTCAGCCCGGCAATCTGCGGTCTGCCGGGCCATCGCCCGGGCCCGGCCGAGCACGTTGCCGGCTTTGACCTTGATGTCCCGGTCCTGGCAGGTCGCAACCTGGGTCAATCCGGTCGCGGTTACCTTCAAGTTGATTTCCCGCCACTGGCCAGCCCGTTTGAATCTGGGCCAGGCGACCTGGGTCAAGGGCTTGTAGACGCCTTTGCGGTCGAAGGTCGCGGAAAGTGCGCGAACCCGGATCGTTCCCTTGCGATTTGACCGGACCTTCACCTTGAGCACGCCCCGGTTCAGCATCGGGTTCTGGCCGGCTTCGACTACGCTGGCCTGGATCTTGACCTTGGGGGTCGGCTTCGCGTCCGCAGGCAGAGCAAGCAGCGCCGTCGCAGCGACTGACATGAGTGTGAGGGCTGAGAACAGCCCGATCATCTTTCGAAAGCTGATCAGCATCTTCCCTGTGCCGGCCTTCCTCACCCGCCGGTTGAACTTACCAACCCGAACGGCAGCCGGAAGGTGCGAGATCCAGGGTTACTTGTCAAGCAAAGATCGGAGATAGCCGAGCGGGTCGATCGGGCGGCCCCCGGTCTGCCATGGCCCGACCCAGTATTCGAAATGGAGGTGGCAACCGTAGGAGCGGCCGGTGTTGCCGACCCTTCCGACCGGGGTCCCTGCCCCGATTACCTGCCCGACTCGCAGCGGCGAGCGCCGGATCATGTGCATGTAGACGAAATTCGTGTTACTGCCGAAGTTGCGGAGGACGACGTAGTTGCCGCCACCGTCATCCCACTGGTTGTAGACCACCTTTGATTTGCGGATCGCGACAAGTCTGGTCCCGCAGGTTGCAGATACGTCCTGGCCCTGGTGGATGTGACCTGGGCGTCCGGCACCGAACCGGGAGCCGGAACTGCCGAAGCTGAAAGGGCCGCGAACCGGGAAGACCTCGATCGGTATCGCGGAGATCGGGAAGATGCGCAGCTCGCGCGGCGATCGGTTGGAACGGTTGCCGGTCGAATCGATCACGAAGACGTAGCCGCGAGTTGCCCGCTTGGGGACAGTTACCCGAACGGCTCCACGGCTCCGGGTCCTGATCTTTGCCCGGATCCGGCCGCCCTTGCTGCGGAAAACCACGCTGGTTGCCCGTTCGAGGTTCTTTCCCTGGATCCCGATGATCGCGCCGCGTGTTGGCCTCGTCGTCGACACGCATTGGCGCAGGCAATTTATCCGGTTGATCACCGGGAAACCCGGAATTCCTATCCCGCCACCGGACGCAGTGGAAACGCCGGCCTCGCCTTGCGTTGAGCCAGCGTCGCCGGCCGAAGGAGCGACAGGGGTAACCGGTGAGTTCTCAAGCGATGCGGTGCCGGCCCCGTCAAGGCTGCGGGCGTTGGCCATCGCAGGTGAAATCACGATCATGGTGAGGGCCAGGAAGCCGACCACTACGAGCAGAAGACCTGCCGGAGTGATCGTTTTTCGCCGGCCCCTGCGCATTGGGGCTCCTCGCATCGTTCGCACCATAACATGAGTTCTAGACGATGATTGCGTGAGCTGCTGCACACATTGTTGCAAAGCACCCTCATCTGAACGGCGTGTTCGCGAGTCGGGAAGCCAAGCATGTCCCACGGGAGGGTGCCCCTGAACTAACCTTGTCCTGAGGTACAAGCGACCAGTGAGTCGTCCGGGGATAGCCTGAGATCCGCTTTTCCCTCTAAATCAATCTTGCCACCAGGAGGAACTCTCCAGATGACCGCGATTCGCCAGAAGAACGTAACTGCTGCCCAGTGGACAGCCAACGGAAGTGACGTTGCACCCTCTGACCTGACCAAGGAAGAGAACGTCATATTCGGCAGCAACGTCTTCTCGATCAAGACCCAGAAGGAACGGCTCCCCGCCGACATTTTCGACCGCCTTCAGGGCACCCTCGAAAGAGGCGAAGCCCTCGACGTGGAGCTCGCTGACGCGGTCGCCGAGGCAATGAAGGACTGGGCGCTTGAAAACGGTGCCACCCATTACACCCACGTCTTCCAGCCTCTGACCGGCCTGACCGCCGAGAAGCACGACTCGTTCTTCCGGCCGACCAGTGACGGCGGTTCGATCGCCAAGTTCAAGGGCTCCGAGCTGATCCAGGGCGAGCCCGATGCCTCCTCGTTCCCCACCGGCGGCATCCGCGCCACCTTCGAGGCCCGTGGCTACACCGCCTGGGACCCGACCAGCCCGGCCTTCCTGCTGGACAACCCCAACGGCACCCTGCTCTGTATTCCCACCGCCTTCGCTTCCTGGACCGGCGAGGCGCTCGATGCCAAGATCCCGCTGCTTCGCTCGATGGACGCGCTTTCGCGCTCGGCTGTCAAGGCGCTGAAGCTGCTCGGTGACGAGGAAACCTCCAGGGTCGTGACCACGGTCGGCCCGGAGCAGGAGTACTTCCTGATCGACGAGCAGTATTATTACGCCCGTCCCGACCTGCTGCTTACCGGCCGCACTCTTTTCGGCGCCCAGCCGGCCAAGGGCCATGAGCTCGACGATCATTACTTCGGAGCGATTCCGGAGCGCGTGCTCGCCTACATGATGGACTGCGAGAACGAGCTGGCCAAGCTCGGCGTACCGATCACGACCCGCCACAACGAGGTCGCCCCGGCCCAGTACGAGGTCGCCCCGATGTTCGAAAACTCGAACGTCGGCTCGGACCACCAGCAGCTGCTGATGCAGGTCCTCCAGAACAAGGCCCGTGACTACGGCCTGGTCTGCCTGCTCCACGAGAAGCCTTTCGCCGGAGTCAACGGCTCGGGCAAGCACAACAACTGGTCGATGGGCACCGATACCGGCCACAACCTGCTTGAACCGGGCGATACCCCGTCGGGGAACCTGAGCTTCCTGTTCTTCTGCGCCGCCGTGATTCAGGCCGTGAACAAGCATCAGGGGCTGCTGCGGGCGACCGTCGCGAACATCGGACAGGATCATCGTCTCGGCGCCAACGAGGCACCGCCAGCGATCATCTCGGTCTTCCTCGGTGCCGAACTCGAGAAGGTCTTCAACACCATGGCAGCCGGCGAGGGAGACCCGGACACGCCCGATGCCGCGCTCGATCTCGGTGCTGTGGTCCTGCCGGACCTGCCGCTCGATGGTGGCGACCGGAACCGGACCTCTCCTTTCGCCTTCACCGGCAACAAGTTCGAGTTCCGGGCCCTCGGTTCCAGCATGTCGCTGGCCTTCACCAACACGGTCCTCAACACGATTGTCGCCGAGGCGATTGATGACCTGTCAGGCAAGCTGGAAGCGGCCGAGGGTGATCTTGCCGCCAAGGTGATCAAGGTGGTCACCGATTCCTACGTCGAGAACGCCCGCATCATCTTCAGCGGTGACGGCTACTCGGACGAGTGGCAGGAAGAAGCCGAGAAGCGCGGTCTGAAGAACCTGCGGACCACCCCGGATGCCCTGCCCGAGGTCGTCGCTCCGTCAACGATCGAGGTCTTCGGCGAGTACAACGTGCTTTCCGAACGCGAGCTCGAAGCCCGCTTCGAGGTCTGGGTCGAGCAGTACTCGATGAACGCAAACATCGAGGCCGAGACCGCCGCCACGATCGCCCGGACGCAGATCATCCCGGCAGTCGCCAAGCACCTGGTCCTGCTCGATGACGCGGACGCGGAGCTGCTCGAAAAGGAGAGCCGCGGCCTGTTCAATGAACTGGTCGACAAGACGCTCGCCCTCGAGGACGCCAACGGCTACCCCGACGGTCTCACCCAGGAAGGCATGGAGCTGGCGCTCTACGCCCGCGACAAGCAGCTCGCCGCGATGAGCGATGTCCGCGAGGTCGCCGACCGGCTCGAGCGGATCGTCGCCGACAACTACTGGCCGCTGCCGAAGTACTCGGAGATGATGTTCATCAAGTAGCGCAAGCGGTCCAATCGCTTCTCCTCGGGGGAAACGAGGAACACGAGACGCCCCGGCTCCGGCCGGGGCGTTTCTCGTTAAGCGGGTCGGACCAGGCCTGTCCAGCCGGGTTGGCCGAACCGGGTGTCAGGCGCCGGGCCGGGCCGGCCAGACCGGAACTCAGGCGCCGCCGGGTCCGCCGTCGCGGTTGATCTTTTCCATCTCGGCCTGGATCTTGTCCTCGGGAATGCCGGACTGTTTGTAGGCGGTCCACCAGTTCGGGATGATTCCGAAGATGCCCCAGGCGACGATCGGGATCGCCGGCCAGAAGAAGTTGTCGGTTCCGGACCAGGCCCAGATCGCGACCATGAGCACGCTGACTCCGAAGTAGATCGCCAGGTGAGCAAGAAAGTCCCGCTTGGCTTCCAGTCGACTGATCGCCTGTTGCCTGAGGTCATGTTTCGGTTCACTGGCTTCCATTGACGGCCTTTCCGTACGGGTCCCGATTTCGGAGACATCGTAGCCCTCCTCCCGGTTCAGACGATTGGCTTTCTGATGGCGATGTTCCACCGAATCGGTGGGCAAACGCCCTCAGAAGCCCCGACCGAGGGGATGCCCTTCAGGCACCAGTCCCGGTTTGTGCCTCATGGGCCTTGAGCGTGAAGCACTTTTCCCTTTCCATCTTGATGATCCTTGCTACCCGTTCGGGATCCTCAATGATTTCCTCGCTCGAGAACCGGATTACCTGCCGGACTCTTTGACGCAGTTCGTTCTCCCGGTAGGAGTCGTCCAGGAAGGCGAGCCTTCCGGTGTGGGTTTCAGCCCCGTCGACTTCGACGAGGAGACCGCAATCTTCATAGAAGAAATCGGGGTAGTAGCGGCCCATTGGCTTATTGACGACGGGATTGCCGAGGTCGAAGTCCCGGTTGATCTCCACCATCAGGGCTTCGATGAGCGTGCGAGCATCCTTCGTGTCGGGATGCCGCCGCCGGACAAGAGCCCGATTCCTCTCCGTCCCCTTCCACCCCTTTCCGAGGCTCTCGCACCGGAGCAGATCCGATTCGTTCAAGAACCCCTGCATGTCGGCCTGCTTGAAGGCGTTCGACAATGCCCTGTCGGGGAGAATCGCCGACAGGTCAACGAACAGCCGGGCAACGTTCATCACCGGGATGCCGTGCCTGCGGGTTCGATCGACTTTCGGCAGATGCCTGCTTCCGCGTACCACCGCCCTCTGCCTGCCCTTGACCCCTGGTCCCTCAAGCCAGAACTCTCGTCGTTTCTGGCCTACCGGGCGAACAACATCAATCACTCCTTTGTGATCAAGAAGGCCCCAAAGGTCGGCAGCCGCCCTGCCGGCCACGACCGAGCCCTCACCGGTGGCCAGCGTGGCTGCCATGCACATTGCACGACGACCTTCGATCGGCCGTCCCACGGCGTAGACCCCGAGGCGATCACCAGCCGGTAGCAGCCGCCCGTTCGCGATCCTGACATCGATCATCCGCCCCGAGATGTCCAGATCAAGCAGCTGGGTCCGGGTCACCATCCCGTACTGGTGACCGGCAAGGTGGAGAACTTCCGATGAGGAGGGACGGTCCAATCCACGCGGTCCTTTCCTGATTCGCGACGCAGTTCGAGTTCGTCGCCCGAGCATGCCGGGTATGACCTCAAATGTGGGTGACGACTGAGACGATTGCGGGACGATTGCGGGACGAAAACCTTGTCTACCCGTCAATCCCGAGGTTCTGAGGTCATTTGCCCACCGATTCGGTGGTCAAATGACCTCAAAAGGCTAAGGGCATCCATCGTCACGTCTAAGGGAGGGCCAATCCGCGTCCCCGGTTCAGGACCGGACCACAACAACGGTTCCCATGCGGGCGAAGCGGTAGACCAACGGGGCTTCCGGGGCGGGGACCCGGACGCAGCCGTGAGAGGCCGGGTATGGCGGGACGTCCGGGTATTCGTGAAAGGCGATCCCGTTGTTGAAGTACGAGGCGTAGGGCAGCCAGGTACTGAACGGGTATGACCAGGACATCAGTTCCTTGCGGAAGATCTCGTAGCGGCCGGTCGGGGTGTCATTGCCCGGGGAACCGGCCGAGATGTGGATAGTCCTCACGGCGCGCCCGTCCCTGACCAGCATCAGCACCCCCTTGCCGATCCGCACTTCCATCAACCGCTTCGGCCTCTTGGCGCTGGGCCGGGGGCGCTTCGCATCGATCAACGCCGCCCGGGTCTGGGGCCCGGCGACGCCGTCGCGGGTCAGGCCTTCCCAGCTCTGGAATGCCATCACGGCCTGCTGGGTCTGGAAGCCGACTACCCCGTCCACCCCGCTCTGCGGCAGGTAGCCAAGATCAGCCAGCTTCTGCTGCAGCGCCAGGCCGCCCGCCGCCCGGGCCCCGTACTGGCCGCCCTTGCCCGGTGGCGGTGGCACCTTCTGCGGCTCGGCGAAGTCGGCCCGGTCCTTGGGCGAGGTGACAGATAGGCCGCCGGACTGGACCTTGACTTTCTGGACGTTGCCCAGCGATGTGAGTGTGTAGGTGACCTGGGCCACTCTGCCCTCGACCGCTTCTTTCTGGCGATCCGTGCGCCGGGCGGGATCGGCCGGGATGTCACCGAGGAAGTCGTCCGAGAAGTTGACGACCGCCTCGCCGTCGCTCGAGACGCTGACGTCCTTGACCGTCGTTCCCTGCGGGATGTAGGTGCGGTCGGGCGAGCCTTCGAGCAAAGCCTCGGCGGCGGCTTCGGGCGCGTCCGCGGACGGGACTTCCCTTTCGACCGGGTCGAACTGCTCGCCCTCGGTCAGGAACACCTTCACCTGTTCGGTGGAACCACTCTTTTCGGTGGTACCGTCGGCGGACTGGCCGGTCTGGTCCCCGCCATCGCCGGAGGATCCGCAGCCAGTCAGGGCGATCAGGCAGGTCGAGGCCGACAGGGCGAGGAGATTTCGGAAGGCGGGCACGGCGAAAGCCTACCCACGGCCAGCGGCGACCTCTAGGATCCGGGCATGAGGATGAGGGCAGCAGTACTCGAGGAATTCGGTCAACCGCTCGTGGTCCAGGAGGTCGACCTGGCCGAGCCGAAAGCGGGCGAGGTCCTGGTCCGGCTGGAGGCCTGCGGTGTCTGTCACACGGACATGTACACCGCCTCCGGAGCCGACCCTTCGGGTTACGCACCCTGCGTGCTCGGCCACGAGGGGGGCGGCATCGTCGAGAAGGTCGGTGATGACGTGACTTCCTTGACGCCTGGTGACAAGGTCGTGACGATGTTCTCGCCCCAGTGCCGGGAGTGCGTCCACTGCGTCGACCCGAGGACCAACCTCTGCATGGCGATCCGGGCGGAGCAGAACCTCGGTCACCTGCCCGACGGCACCACCCGCCTTTCCCGGAACGGCGAGGACATACGCCACTTCATGGGCACCTCAACTTTCGCCGAGTACACGGTGATGCCCGAGATCGCTCTCGCCAGGATCAATCCGGAAGCGCCGCTCGATCACGCCTGTCTCTTTGCCTGCGGCCTCTCCACCGGTCTCGGTGCTGCCATGTACACCGCCAAGGTCGATGAAGGAACCACTTGCGTGGTCTTCGGAGCCGGCATGGTCGGCCTCGGTGCGGTCGCCGGCTGCCGGCTTCAGGGAGCCGAGCGGATCATTTGCGTCGACCTTTCCGACGACCGGCTGGAACTCGCCAAGGGCCAGGGCGCAACCGAGGTCTACAAGGCGGACGAGAACACCGTCCAGTGGATCCTCGACGAGACCGGTGGTTACGGCGCCGACTACACCTTCGAGGCAACCGGCCTGGTCAGCGTGATGCAGCAGGCTGTCGAATCGGCCCGCATGGCCTGGGGCCTCTGCACCGTCGCCGGTGTCGCCGGAAAGGGCGAGACCCTCGACGTGATCCCCAGGTGGCTGATCCAGGGTCGCCGGATCGCCGGTTCATCTTTCGGTGGCGTCAAGGGACGCGATCAGGTGCCCGAGCTGGTTGACCGCTACATGGCGGGCGAGATCGACGTCGATCCCTTCCTCTCCCACCGGATCAGCCTCGACGAGGTAAACAAGGGCTTCGACCTGATGGAAGCCCACGACGGCATCCGCAGCGTCATCGAATTCAATTGATCCCCTCAACCGAAGCAAGAAAGGTCCGGTCATGATCATCCAGCGAGTCGAGCAGTCCGAATGGCTTTCCAACGCCTATCTCGTCTGCGACGAAACCGGAGGTTCCGGCGTTCTGGTTGACGGCAACGGGGTGATCGAACCCCTGCTCGAGCGGGTCGATCGCGAGGGGATCACCCTCACCCACATCCTCCTGACCCACGAGCACTGGGATCACGTGGTTGACCTGCGCGAGGTCGCCGACAGATACTCGGTCCCGATCGTGGCCAGCCAGAAGACCGCCGACCTGGTCGACTTCACGGTCGACGAGATCGTCAGCGATGGCGACGTAACCGTTTCGGGTGACCTGACGATCAAGTGGATTGCCACACCCGGCCATTCCGACGGGCACATGGCCCTGCTCTTCAACGACACCGATGTGATTACCGCTGACGTGATCTTCAAGGGCACGGTCGGCGGCACGGTCGCGCCGGGCGATACCGGCTTCCCCGAACTGAAGAGTTCGATCATGGACCGGCTGATGACCCTGCCCCCGGAGACCAGGATGCATCCTGGTCACCGCGAGCCTTCAACAATTGGGGTCGAGTGGGAGCAGAACCCCTTCGTGCGGATCTGGCGGGGCCTTGATCCGGAAGGCAACGAACCCTGCGAGGTCAACAATCTTGGCGAGGCGACCCTGATTCTCTGGGCGCCGGATTACGACGGCACCAACAAAGCCTGGATCCGCCTGCCGGACGGCAAGGACATCATTACCGGCGGCTCGCAGATCATCAGCCGCGGCTAGCGGCCTGAGTCAGCCCGGCGGAATTCAGAGCCGGAATCGGAAGCGCCTGAAGCCGGCGAAGGCGCCGGCTTCGGCGAGTCCGCCGAGGCCGAGCAGGGCGCCGATTCCGATCACGGTCAGTGCCCCGTCGGAGATGCCTCCACCACCGCCCGAATCCCCTGCTTCTTCCGTCGGCTGGGAGTCGGTCGCGGGCGCATCAGCCGGGGGTGCGATCGCGGTGATCTGACTCGGGTCGATCAGCTGGCCGCTTACCGTGTCGAGGCCGTCGTCGACCGGCTGCTGCGGTTCCTTGTCCTTCGGCTGTTGAGGCGTCGGATTGCCGGTTGAGGGGCTGCCCGATCCACCGCTGGTCCCGCCGCCATAGCCGCCATACCCGCCGTCGGAGTAGCCGGGGATGTATCCGCCCGAGTTGCCCGTACCGCCGGTACTGTCGGTGTTCTCCGGCTTCTTGTTTTTCGGCTTCTTCTTCTCCACCTTGCCGACCGTGATCGTGGCGAAGGCATCATCACCGCGCTGGCCCTGGGCAGTCGCATCGACCACGACCACGAACTGTTCGTCGTCCCCCGTGAACTTGTGGGTGACGGTCTTGCTCCCGGAGTTGTCGGTTTGGCCATCTCCGAAGTCCCAGTCGTAGCTCACGCTGCCAGTGGCGCCAGTGACCGTTGCCGTGAAGGTGACCGAATCCCCGCTCTCGATCCGCTTGCTGGCGGGCGACAGGGTGACTTTCAGTTCCTGGGCCTGCGAAATGTAGATCTCCGGGTTGAAGGCCTTGTAACGGACCTTCCTGGTTTGCCCGTTTTTCCGGAACCTCATTTCCGTGTAGTCAGCCGTAGAGGTGAAGAGTGGGCAGGCAGCCGACTCTGCGCGCACCTGGTCACCGGTACATGAGACCGAATTGACCGACCCCGGCAGGGCGACTGAAACGCCAGGAACAGTGTCCAGGTTGAACTGGCCGGAGCGCGGATCAGCGTCCTGGAGAATGTCGCGGACCGTGTAGGTGGTCGCTCCGTCGTCGGTCGGTGCGATGTCTGCCAGTTGGACGTTGACCGGGTCGGTGCTCCAGCCATAACCGTTTACTTCGACCACGCCTTCCTGAAAGAAACCGGCTTTCGACTGCGGCGCCGTGGCGGCGAACAAAACGAGCAATGCGGCGAGCCCGATCCCGAGCGCTAGCGGTCTCTTGCCGGCCAAGACCGCCATCAGACGCCGGTGGCGAAGGTGTAGCTGACCGAGAAGAATCCGAAGCGGTCGGGACGCGGGTCCTGGCCGTCGAAATCAGGGCTGTAGGCCGGGTAGAAGTCGGCGAAGATGCCGGTCGCCTCGGCTGGGATGAATCCGGGGATCTTCACCCAGTTGACGGTTGTGGTCCCGTTGTCATTGCCGTTTACCCTGTGCGATTCAGCCTGGCTCGGCAGCAGCTTGACCATTACCGCGCGCTGATCCGGGAAAGCCGTTCCGTCGGTGCCGTTCACATGGAAGATCAAACGCGAGTTGGTGTCGCCATCAATTTCGATCTCGGGGTCGGAGGTCGTGAAGTTGATGGTGTTCCGGCAGTACTGGAACCCGACCTTGCCGCTGCCCTTGATCAAGGTGTTCTCGGGCGAGTCGAGAGATTCCGGGACAGTCCAACCCGAGCTGAACGGAAAGTTGAAGGAATAGACGAGGTTCTTGGCGCCGGAGGGCGGGTCGGCGGTTGCGCCGTCCCCGACTGTGGTGCCCAGCCCGGAGGCCACGTAGTCAATGAAGCTGTCCCGGACGTACCACTTGATGGTTGCCGTCGACTGAATCGGTTTGGCTCCAGCCGGCTGCGGCTTGACCGCAGGCTCATCGGGGGTCTCCCCGGTCGGGTCCTTCACCGGGGTCACTTTGTAAAGCGAGTAGAGATTGAGGTAGCCCCAGACGGTGCCCGCCCTCAGCTTGTTGCGGCGGATGCCGAGCCTGCGGTTGAGGATCTTCGCTCCGCGGGCGGTGAGGCGGGCGTAACCGACCCGCGAAAGTTCACCGGTCTTCGCGTCGAACGCGCGACGACCACCCTTGACCGTGAAGAAGTTGACCTTTCCGGTTCCGGCCGAGCCACGCAGGTAGGCTGGTTTGCCCGCCACGCTGATGGCCTGCAGCCCTGTCAGTGAAACTGATCGCTTCTTCCGGACTATCCGCAGCCCGCCCTTCAGGTCAATGGAGGGCGTGCCTTTGTATCTGACGGCTTTGACTGGGAATGTGGGCCGGCCAGTCAGCTGATTGGCCGGCTTGATCAGTTTCTGACGAACCCCGCTGCGCTTCCAGGCGACCCGGGTGGCCCTCACAGGGGCGAGGGTTGCCTGACCTTCGAGTTCGATGATCGGCCCGGTCGGGTTGGTTGATTCGCAGGGCTCGAGCGTCGCCGCTCCCGCCGGCGCCGGTCCTGCCCCCTGGCCGACGATTACCGCAAGCAGAACGGCGACGAGGGCGAACCCCGAAAGGGCCGCCCTCGTCGATGCCGAATGAACGGCAATGCTTGTGCCGCTCGGCTTCAGGTTCAGCCTCCGACCGTCACCGTGATCGGGTCAAGTGTCGTGCCGGCGGGATAGGTAGCAAACGGGGCCGCGCTTTCACTAAGCGAAGCCGGGATGTCCGTGTAGGTGATTCCCGCTTCGCTTTCAACCGGGGTGATCGCTGCCAGATCGAGGTCGGCAAGGTCAACGCGCTGCGGCGTCTGCCAGGGGCCGAGTTCGCCGAACATGCCGTTGCCGTTGATGTTCTGGCTGATCGTGGCGACGATCCGTGAATTCACACCGTCGATGACGATGGTCGGATCGCTGATCGATGCCCAGAAGGAATGCTCCGAATTGCAGAACAGGGCAGTTCCGGTCCCGTTGATCACGGCCTGGTCGTCAGCAGCACCGGCGCCGTTGGCAGCATGCTGGCCACCGGACACGGGAAATGCGAAGCCGCGGGTCGGATCGAACGGCGGGAAGGTGCGGGTCGCTCCATCAAGCGGCTGGAGAGCCTGGTCGGCCTTGCCGCCCGCGGTCATCGTCCCGTAGACATAGCCGCGGAAGCTGGCCCTGAAGCCCCAATTGAAGCTTGTCGGGGCAGTGGTCGCCGTGGGAGAACCCAAGGTCGGGAGCGCGGATGCTTCCGGCCAGGAGTTCAGTGCCCTCGAGGAAACGGGGACGCCGCACTGCTCGGTGTACTGGTCAGAGAAGGTCGTCTTGACATTGACGTAGAGTCCGCCGATTCGCCCGGTCGGGGACTTCTTCAGCTTCAGCGAGTTGCGCAGCTTTCCGGCTGCAGCCTTGGTGAAGGAGAGCTTCCCACCGGAGAGCCTGGCCAGCCCGTTCGCGGTTTCCAGTGTGGAAGTACCGAAAGCGTTGAAGACGTTCATCTTCTTTCCGCCGAGCTTGCCACTGATTACGGCGCGCTTTCCGTAGACGGCGACGTTGAGAGAGGTAATCGTGACCTTGCGCTTGCCGTTGGCGAAGCGGATCCCGCCCGCAACCCTGGCGCTGGCCTTCGTGTCGAAGGTGCCCTCGGAGACGGTGCTGGTCACTTTGGCGCCCTTCTTTCCGATGCGCTTGGCGAGTTTGGCCGGCTTTACGGCCGAGACCATGCCGGCCTTGCCTGAGGGAATGGTGATGGCCACGTTCCCCGTGGTCACGTCAGCAGCGCTGGCAGACCCCTGATTGAAACCAGCGATGAAAAGGAAAGCCACGGCGAAGGCAGTGAGGGCTGCCGGAATGCGGCGACGGGCGAAGAGGGGTGAACTCATGTGTGGTGATTCTCCTTGAGAAGAGGGAAATAGGGAGTTAGGTCTGCCTTAGAAATTCAGACTAACACGATTGGTATTAGCCTTGCCTAATGGCGTTCGAGCCACTCGACATGGAGCGCCGACCGGCCCTCTTTCTGTACGAGTTCCGCTTCGACATCCCATACTTCACTGATCAACTGACTCGTTAACACCGCTTCCGGGGTCCCAGTTGCGATTGTCCTTCCGTGAGACATGACCACAACCCGGTCAGCGATCGCCGCGGCCAGGGCGAGGTCATGCACGATCAGGACGACACCCATGCCGTCGGCGACCAGTTCTCGCAGCATTTTCGAGATCGAAGCGGTGGCTCCGAGGTCGAGCTGGGCGGTTGGCTCGTCGGCGATCAGGACCGGCGCGCCCTGAGCAAGGGCGATCGCGATCTGGACCCGCTGCATCTCGCCACCGGAGAGGGTGCTGAGATCGCGATCCTCGAATCCTTCCATCTTCGCCCGGGCAATCGACTGGGCCACCACCTCCCGGTCCGCTGCCGTCAATCCCTGCAGTGGCTTGAGATGAGTGGAGCGGCCGATCCGGACGGCCGACTCGACCGTGACCCCATTGGGGACCTGTGCACTCTGGGGTACGTATGCCCGAACGTCGGCAAGACGTCGGCCCCTGAGCGATGCCAGGGGAACACCCTTCCATTCGACCCTTCCCCCCTCTGGACGCCGCAGACCGCAGAAGGCACGGGCGAAGGTTGACTTGCCGGCTCCGTTCGGACCGACCACGGCGACCAGCTCGCCGCGCTCGAGCGTCAGGCTGGCCGATTCGAGGATCACCTCACCGGCGATTTCCACACGGACATCCCGCGCGTCCAGCAGGGGCGCTTCGGGATCGAATTCTGCGGGGTTCCTGCCGAAGGCCATCAGACCGCCTTCCTTAGGAGCCAGAGGAAAAGCGGAACCCCGAGCAGGACAAGGAACGGCCCGACCGGCAGTTCCTGCGGGGCGGCGATGGTCCGGGCCAGGGTGTCACCCGCGGTGAGCAGCGCCGCTCCGGCCAGGGCCGAGACCGGCATGACGAAGACATGGCTCTTGGTGCCACCGAGCAGGCGAACCAGATGGGGGATCACCAGTCCGAGGAAAGCGAGCAGGCCGGCGATCGCGGCGGCCGCCGAAGCGAGGATCGCGGCGGCCAGTGCGGCAACCAGTCGGATCAACCGGGGCCGGGAACCGAGTGAAGCGGCAACGTCATCGCCCAGCATCAACTTGTCGAGCGGGCGGATCATGAAGGCAGCCAGCACGAAACCGACCGCGAAGTAGGGCCAGATCGTCTCCATGTTCTCCCAGCCGGTGGAGGTCAGACCGCCGACCAGAAAGAAGACCGCGTTGGGCACCCGGTCCGGGTAGGCGGACATCAGGCCAGCGGTGGCGGCCGAGAAGAGAGCGGCGATCGCGATGCCGGCAAGGATCACCCGGGTGATGTTGCCGCCGCCCCGACCAGTGAATCCGATCAGGAAGACCATGCCAGCGGCGATCAGTCCGAAGGCCAGTGCGCTGATCGGCAGCAAGGCAACGCTGGCCGGGTTGAGAATGATGATCAGCATCGCGCCGAAGCCGGCGCCGCCGGTCACTCCGATCACGTCGGGTGACGCCAGGGGGTTGTTCAGTGCGCCCTGAAGACAGGCTCCGGCCACGCCGAGTGCCGCACCAACCACGATCGCCTCCACCGTGCGGGGCAGGCGCAAAACTTCGATGATCTGCTTGCTGGTCTCCGGGACGCTGTCACCGAAGAAGGTGCCGAAGACGTCGCTGAGCGGGATCTCAACCGCGCCGAAGGCCAGCGAGGCGCAGATCGCGGCTACAAGTGCGACCAGCATTCCTGCGGCTACAGCTACGGGCCTGACGGAAGTCAGAGCGTTCCCCCAGGTTCGAGGTCAGGACCGGAAGGTCCGGTCGCTCACCAGTTCTTCAGCCAATCCGACCGAATCTTGCCAATTATCTGGCCGACATCCGTACCAGCCTGGAGCAACTCGTTGTCAGTCGAGACGAACACCTTGCCGTTCTTGACCGCATTGGTGGTCTGCCAGGCCTCGTTATTCATGATGTACTCGGCGACCTCGCTGAGGTCGTCCGCGTTGCCGTGAGGCACGGCGACAATGACGTCCGGATTCTCGGCGACCACGACTTCGTCAGAAAGACGGGCGAAGCCGCCCGTGTTGCTGGCGCCGCCGGTGACCAGGTTGCCACCCGCCTTCGTGACCAGCTCACCGCCCCAGGAGTTCCCGAGGAATGCCATCGCGGTGTTGCCGATGCCGAGCACGACAAGTACGCGCGGCCGCTTCGTGATGTTCCGGGTCGCGATTCTGATGCGATTGCGGATGCTGTTGTTGACCCGGGCTGCGCGTCGACCCTTGCCAATGAATCGGGCGACTTTCTTGACGCCCGCGTAGACCTGATTGATGTTCAGCGGATCAGTATTTACGACGGTGATACCCAGACGGCGCATCGCCTGGGAGCCCCGCGCCCATCGGCTGGAGCTGAAGACCACGTCAGGCCGGAGCTTCGCCATTACTTCGAGATTGGGACCGTTCGGGTGGCTCAGCTTCAGCACCGGCACTCCCCTGAGGGCCGCGGGCTTGCGTCGCTCGCCACCGATGGTCTGTCCGATCGCGATCGGCTTCACACCGATCTTGACCATTGCAGCCGCAGCGAAGGGGCTGATTGCCACGACGCGCTTCTGTTTAGCCGCTTCCGCCTGGGGCGAAACTAGGGCCACGAGCATGAACGCGGCCGCAAGGACCATCACCACCCGGGAAATCAGGCTTGTTCGGGGCGTGAGGCTGGTTGCGGCGTCAGACATTGAGGGTTGGGCTCCTTCGAGGGGTAGGCAAGTAACCTTGGAACACGGCGCGGAGGCAAAGGTCGTGGACCTGCCGAAATCCCGGCGCTTGAGTAGGAATAGGGTAGCCTAACTCCTCTTTCTCGTCCCTGACTTCTCCCCTAACTGAATCGAAAGCGAGCCAACGGTGTCGACCGAGACCAAGCAGAATCGTGAACTCAAGGCAGTTGTCGGCGCCCACGATGTGGCCCCCGGCGCCGAGATCCCCGATGTCGCCCCGATCGCTTTCGGTGGAGTCCGGCGGAGCGCCGCAGAGGAGTCACGGACGATTCTCGCCAACGCCACGCACGGAACTCTCGGTTCGCTGAGCGACGATGGCACCCCCTGGGCCTCGCTTGTCACATTCGGTGTGATGGATGACGGCAGCCCGGTCTTCTGCCTCTCCACCCTTGCCGAACATGCGCGCAACCTGGAGAAGAACCGCCAGGCCTCGCTGATGGTCATCGACCCTTTCCACACCGGCGAAGTCCTGGCCGGTGGCCGGGTCACCCTGGCCGGAAAGGTCAAGCGCTCCGATGAGCACCCCGACGAGGCTTCGGCCCGAGCCGCCCACCTCGAGGCAGTTCCCTCGGCCGCGATGTACGCGGACTTCAATGACTTTTCCTTCTGGATCCTCGAAGTCGACCGGGTGCGCTGGGTAGGTGGATACGGTCGCATGGACTCGGCCTCATCCGAGGAATACAGCGCCGCCGAACCGGATCCGGTCCAGCCTCAGGTTCCGGACGCGGTCGCTCACCTGAACGCCGACCACCCGGACGCCCTGCTGATCATGGCCAGGGCATTTTCGAAGTACAGCGACGCCACCGAGGCGAAGTGCACCCGAGCCGACCGCTACGGGCTCGATCTCCAGGTCGAGACCCCGGAAGGCGAGAAGGCGACCCGGGTCAGCTTCACCGACCGGATCGACAAGCCGGGCGGCCTCCGCGCGGCCACGGTTGACCTGGCCCGCCGCTCCCGCGAGAAGCTCGACTCCTAGAGCTCGGCCTCTATTGCCTCGATCACTTCCGGATCATCCGGGGCAGTCGGGGCGGGGAACTTCTTGACCAGCCGACCTTCCCGGTCGATCAGGTACTTGGCGAAATTCCACTCCGGCTGTTCGGACTGGGCAGCTAACTCGGCGAAGAGCGGATTGGCCTCGTCACCGACCACCGTGGACTTCTCGAACATCGGGAACTCGACCCCGTAATTGATCTGGCAGAACTCGGCGATCTCGTCGGCGCTGCCGGGTTCCTGCTCGAGGAAGTCGTTTGCCGGAAAGCCGAGGACCGTGAAGCCCTGGTCTTTCTTCTCCGCGTAGAGGGCCTGCAGGGCCTCGAACTGGGGAGTGAGGCCACACTTGCTGGCGGTGTTGACGACCAGGGTCACGTCACCCAGGTATTCCCCCAGATCCTGTTCGCTGCCAGTCAGCCGGTTCATGGTGCCGGTCAGCACGACCGGGTGCTCTTCATCGCTCATGACCGGGATCGTACCCGGCGGATCGCGGAACCGGGTGAAGCCGCCATCCCCGGATAGGCTGCCCGGCATGAGTCTGCCCAGGATTCCCCGCGACCCTGAAAATGACTACAGCCGGGAAGCGGCCGCGGAGCGGCGGGAACTGATCGCCGCCGAAACCGGAGCCGACCTCGAACACATCAGCTCCTTTTCTTTCGACCCCGAGGTCCTACCGGGCAACATCGAGAACTTCATCGGGGTGGCCCAGGTTCCGATCGGTCTGGCCGGCCCCCTGCTGGTTGACGGCGAACATGCCCAGGGCGAGTTCTACGTGCCGATGGCGACCACAGAGGGGACCCTGGTCGCCTCCTACAGTCGCGGCATGAAGATGGTCGCCGAGGCGGGCGGAGTCAAGACCACGATCGTCGATGACCGCATGCAGCGGGCTCCGGGCTTCCTGTTTGACTCGGCCCGGGAAGCAAGGGACTTCGTGGTCTGGCTCGACGAGCACTACGAGGAGATCAAGGCGGTCGCGGAATCGAGCACTTCCACCGGCAAGCTGATCGAGATCGAGCGCTACCACGCGAGCCGCTTCGTTTACACCCGCTTCGATTACACAACCGGGGACGCGGCCGGCCAGAACATGGTCAGCAAAGCCACCTGGTTCGCCTGCGAATGGATCAAGAAGAACTACCCGCCGCTCAACGACTACATGCTGGACGCGCAGCTATCGACCGACAAGAAGCACTCGCACATCAACACGCTGATGACCCGCGGCAAGCGGGTGATCGCCGAAGCCCTGATTCCGGGCGAACTACTCGAAAAGCACATGCGGGTGACCGCGAGGCAGATCTACCGAAGCCGCCAGATCGCAACCCAGGGCGGAATGCTCTCCGGCACTTCGGCCAATACTCCCCACCCGGCCAACGGAATCGCCGCGACCTTCATCGCCACCGGTCAGGACGAGGCCAACGTCGCCGAATCCCAAGCGGCACTTGGCTACGCGGAACTCCGGGGTGAGGACTACTACTCGTCAATCACCCTCCCCTCCCTGATCGTCGCGACCCACGGCGGCGGCACCGCACTTCCCACCCAGCAGGAATGTCTGAAGATCCTGGGCTGCGACGGGCCCGGCAAGGTCCGGAAACTGGCCGAGATCATCGCCGCGACCGTGCTCTGTGGCGACCTCTCCCTGGGCTCGGCAGTGGTCGCTGACGAGTGGGTCGATGCCCACGACCAACTGGGCCGCAACCGCTGATCCGGGTCGGGTTCGGTGAGGTTGAAGTTACCGTCGCATAGGACGGGTAACTTCAATCTCAGTGAGTCAGCTCGAGGATGCTCAGTGGGCTGACTCGATGAATCTCGGTGGGTCTGCTGAAATCTGACACGAAGGCCTGTCAGTTGGTTAGGCTGGAGCAATGAGCGCCACTGCAACAGCGAGACGGCTTCCGCCCATGGTCGAGGAATCGATGATTTCCCAGGTCTGGAAGATCTCGAACGGCAAGAACGAGATCTTCGACCAGGCCAGGGCCCGTTTCGGGGACAGCTTCGGCCTCAACGTGGCCCGGGGCAACTGGTACTTCTTCGCCGATCCCGAAGACGTGAAAGCGGTCTTCACCGCTTCACCGACCGCGCTCCACGCCGGCAAGGGCAACGAGATCCTGGCCACCGCGCTCGGTGACTATTCACTCCTCCTGCTCGACGAGGGCGAGCACATGCGGCAGCGGAAGCTGCTCCTCCCCTCCTTCCACGGTGAGAAACTCGCGAAGCAGACCGCCGCAATGGAACGGATCTCCGAAGAGATCGTGAGCCGGCTGCCCAAGGGCGAGAGTTTCCATGTCCGCGACATGAGCCAGGACATCGCCCTCGAGGTGATTCTGGAAGTCGTGCTCGGAACCGCAGCCACCGGTGAGGAGCACGACCGGCTGGGCGAAGCGACCCGCAAGCTGCTCGACTGGATCGCCAGCGGCCTGCGGCTGGTTGCTTCCTCCGTGATCGGACCGCGTAGCCGGCCGATCAAGCGGATGTACAAGCCGGCGCTCGCACCCCTGGATACCGGCCTTTACCGGCTGATCGCCGAACGGCGGAACGCCGACGACCTCGAGGACCGCGACGACATCCTCTCGATGCTCCTGCTGGCAAGTGACGAGGACGGCCGCCCGATGACCGACGTCGAGATCCGCGACGAGCTGGTCACCCTGATCGTGGCCGGGCACGAGACGACCGCGACCGCCCTGGCCTGGGCATTCGAGCGACTGACCCGGGTCGAAAGCGGGACCGAAAGGCTGCATGAGGAATCACTGACCGAGGAGACCACCTACTCCCGCTACGTAGCCCAGGAATCGCTGCGGTTGAGGCCGGTGCTCGACTTCGTTCTGCGCCGGGTCATGGAGCCGATCGAGATCGGCGGCTACCAGTTCGAACCCGATGACTTTCTCTGTCCGAGCATCTACCTGGTCCACCGCCGGGAGGACATCTATCCCGACCCGCTCAGGTTCAATCCCGACCGCTGGGCCGACCAGAAGCCCGGCACCTACACCTGGTTCCCCTTCGGTGGCGGTGTCCGCCGCTGCATCGGAATGCAGTTTGCGATGGCCGAGATGGAAATAGTGATGCGGGCGGTCGCCCGGGCCGGGATTCTGCTTCCCGTGGGCCCGGACGAGCCGACCGTATCGCGGTTCATCACCTCCTCCCCGAAACGGGGAGGCCAGGTGCGCTTCGCCTTCTAGCTTCTACTTGCCCGGCTGCGGGACTA
>JAUPTY010000069.1 GCA_030917845.1 Actinomycetota bacterium
TACACGACCGAGTACGAGATCGGCAAGGCCTGGGTTGACGCCCGGGTCGGCCGGATCTACGCCGGAACCAACGAGATCATGAAGGAACTGATCGGCAAGACGATGGGGCTGTAGGTCCCGGAGGGACCGTCACCGGTCGAGGAAGCGTCAGTCGACGCGGACGACCGAGATCTTCAGCGACTTGCCGTCGATCGTCGTTTCCGGGGTTCCCGGGGCGGCGGCCTCGGCGGTGTCGCCGCCGAGTTCGATTGTCCGGGCCAGTACCTCTCCCGTCACGTAACCCTCATGGGCGGCTGCGGCATCCAGCAGTTCCTGGTCGCCGGCGAGCGAGAGGGCGATGCGGTCGGTGATTTCGAGTCCGGCGTCCTTGCGGGCGTTCTGGACTGCGTGGACGATCTCGCGGGCATTGCCTTCGCGGATCAGGTCGTCGTCGAGTTCCAGGGCGAGGGCGACCGCGTGGCCGGATTCCGCTTCCACCTGGTAGCCCTCTAGCGGCTCCATGCTCATCAGCAGGTCATCGGCGGTCAGGCTGTGGTCCTTGCCGTCGATCGAAATCCCGATCTCGCCGCCGGCTTCAACCACTTCGGCCACATGGCCGGGGTCAAGGGCGGCAACCGCCGCGGCGACCTGCGGCATCGATTTGCCAAAGCGCGGGCCGAGGGTCCGGAAGTTCGGCTTGACGAGGTAACTGACCAGATCCGACTGGTCGGTCACGAACTCGAGTTCCTTCACGTTCAGCTCGCGCTTGATCAGTTCGGTCTGGGAGGAGATCGCTTCGCGCTCAGCATCGGTGGCGACCACGACTGCCCGGGCCAGCGGCTGGCGGACCTTCGCCTTGGCCTGGGCCCGTGATGCCCGGCCGAGCTCGACCGTCTGGCGGGTGGCAGCCATCGCCGCTTCGAGAACCGGGTCCCGCAGGGCGGAAGCGGCCGCGGGGAAGTCACGCAGGTGAACCGAATCTGGCAGCGAGCCGAATTCCCGGTCGGCGCCACCGACCAGGTTCGAATGGATCTCCTCGGCGATGAAGGGAGTGAAGGGGGCAAGCAGGGCGGCGACCTCGACCAGGCAGTGGCGGAGGGTCGCGAATGCCGCGGCGTCGCCTTCCCAGAAGCGGCGGCGGGAAAGCCGGACGTACCAGTTGGAAAGTTCCTCGACGTATTCGGCAATCAGCCGGCCGGCGCCGGTGCAGTCGAACTCGTCCATCTTCTCGCTGACTCCCTCGACGGTCGCCTGGAGGCGCGAGATTGCCCAGCGGTCGAGGTCGGTCGGCTCGGCGGCCGGGTCCGGCGCGGCCGAGGAGTCGATGCCTTCGGCGTTCGCGTAGAGCACCCAGAACGAATAGGTGTTCCAGAGGGTCAGCAGGAAGGAACGCAGGGCCTCGGAGATCGCCTCGAGCGAGAAGCGGTATCCGGCCCAGGGCTGCTGGGCGGTGAACAGGTACCAGCGGAAGGCGTCGGCGCCGAACTTGTCGAGCACGTCCCAGGGCGCGACCACGTTGCCCTTCGACTTCGACATCTTCTGACCCTCGCCGTCGAGGATCAGCCCGAGGCAGACACAGTTGCGGTAGCTCGGTTCGTCGAAAAGCAGGGTCGATTCGGCCAGCAGGGTGTAGAACCAGCCGCGGGTCTGGTCGATCGCTTCGCAGATGAAGTCGGCCGGGAAGCGCTGCTCGAATTCCTCTTTCCCTTCGAAGGGGTAGTGGAACTGGGCGAAGGGCATCGCACCCGAGTCGTACCAGGTGTCGATCACGCTGACCACCCGTTTCATTTGACCCTTGCCGCAGTCGCAGTCCCAGGTCACATCGTCGATGTACGGACGGTGGAGATCCTCGGGGACAGACCCGGCTTTCGCCTCGAGGTCGGCGACCGACCCGGCGCAGAACGATTCGTCGCAGTCGGCTTCCGAACATCCCCAGATCGGCAGGGGAGTGCCCCAGTAGCGGTCGCGGGAAAGCGCCCAGTCGACGTTGTTCTCGAGCCAGCGGCCGAAGCGGCCCTCCTTGATGTGCTCGGGGTGCCAGCCGATCTTCTCGTTGCCGGCCAGCATCCGGTCGCGCGCCTCGGAAGTCTTGATGTACCAGCTCGCCTTGGCGTAATAGAGCAGTGGAGTGCCGCAACGCCAGCAATGCGGGTAGGAGTGTTCGTAGTCGTTGGCCCGGAAGAGGCGTCCGTTCCACTTCAGGTGCTCGATCAGCCGCGCTGTCACTTCGGGGTCCTTGACGAACTCGCCTTCGAAGCCCGCAACGCTGGCGTCGAACCGGCCGTCCAGGCCGACCGGGTTGAAGAGGGTGCCATCCTCGCCGCTGCTGGTCGGGTCGTAAAGGCCGTCGCTGATTGCGACGCGATAGTCGTCCTCGCCGAAGGCCGGCGCGATGTGGACGAGTCCGGTGCCATCGTCGGTGGTCACGAAGTCGCCGCTGATGATCACGAACTTCCCGGAGTTCTCCTTCATTCCCGGGAAGGGCTCCTCATAGACCTGGCCGATCAGTTCGCTCCCCTTGAAGCTCTTGCCACCGGAGACACCTTCACCGAGAACCTTCTCGACGAGGGCCTCGGCGAGGATCAGCGTCTCGCCTTCGAAATCGACCTCCGTGTAGACAACTTCGGGGTCGACCGCCACCGCGTAATTGCCCGGAAGGGTCCAGGGGGTCGTGGTCCAGATCAGCAGTGACGCATCACGGTCCTTCAGTCGGAAGCGGACATATACCGAAGGGTCGACCACGTCCTTGTATCCCTGGGCCACTTCATGGGAGGAGAGGGTGGTGCCGCAGCGCGGGCAGTAGGGAGAAACCCGGTGGCCCTCGTAGAGCCGGCCGGAATCATGAAGTTCTTTCAGCGACCACCAGACCGACTCGATGTATTTCGAATCCATGGTCACGTAGGGATCGTCGAGATCGATCCAGAAGCCGATCCGCTCGGTCAGCCGGTTCCACTCCTCGACATAGGTGAAAACCGATTCGCGACAGAGCCGGTTGAACTCCTCGATCCCGTACTCCTCGATCTCCTGCTTGGAAGAGATGCCGAGCTGCTTTTCGACCTCGAGCTCGACCGGAAGGCCGTGACAGTCCCAGCCGGCCTTGCGGGGCACGCGGTAGCCGCGCATCGCCTGGTACCGCGGGTAGATGTCCTTGAAGACCCGGCTGAGCACGTGATGGGAGCCGGGTCGGCCGTTAGCGGTCGGGGGGCCCTCGTAGAAACTCCAGACCTCGGCGTCCTCGCGCTGCTGAAGCGAGCGCTCGAAGACCTTGCCCTCTTTCCAGCCGGCAGCGATCCGCTCTTCCATCTCGGGGAAAGACTGCTTTGGATCTACCGGGCGAAAAGACGACATGAGCAGGGGAGTCTATGAACTGGCCGCATGTAGGGTGGAGCGATGGATTCACTGGAGTTGAGGGGGAAGGTCGTACTGATCACCGGCGGTGCACGCGGGATCGGTTTCGAGACCGGGCGGCTGGCCCGGGAGCGCGGCGCCTCCGTGGTCCTGATCGATCTCGACCGCGAGGTGGTTGAGGAATCAGCTGCCGCACTCGGCGGGGACACCCTCGGCGTTCAGGCCGATGTGGCCGACCTTGGCCAGATGGAAGACGCGGTTGCCCGCGCCGTCGAACAGCTCGGCCGGGTTGATGTCGTGGTCGCCAACGCCGGCATCACGCCGCCGAAGACCACCTCCCGCGCTATCGACGCAGCGGTCTGGGAGAGGGTCGTCGAAGTGAACGTGGTCGGCGTCTACAACACGGTCCGGGCCGGGATCGAGCAGGTGATCGCCAACCAGGGTCACATGGTCCTGGTTGCTTCCGTCTACGCCCACGTCAACGGCGTCCTCAACACTTCCTACGCGGTCTCGAAGGCCGGAGTCGAATCGATGGGCCGGGCACTACGCACAGAACTCGAGCCGCATGGGGCCAGCGCTTCGGTTGCTTACTTCGGTTACGTCGAGACCGACCTGATCGGGCAGGTCTTCGACAACGAACTGGCCGACCGCTTCCGCGAGGAGATCGCACCTCCCTTCCTGACGAAGAAGATGCCGGTCAGCCAGGCAGCCGGTGCCCTGGTCGACGGCATCACCAGACGTGAGCCGCGGATCATCGAACCCGCCGCCTGGCGTCCACCGCTCTACCTGAGGGGGCAGGTCGGTCCGATCAACGACCGACAGCTTGAACGCAACCCCAAGGTCGGGGACTTCATCCGTGAGTTCGAGGCCAGGGACATCGGAGAGTCCGCTTCTCCTCTCCACCCGCCGGTCCGTTCGGGTCTGCCGTACAGCCTGGCCGGCAAGGTCGTGCTGGTAACCGGCGGCGCGAAGGGCATCGGTTTCGAGATCGCCCGCCAGGCCCACGGGCGGGGTGCTTCCGTTGCCCTGCTCGACCTGAACGCAACCGACGCCGAAGCTTCGGCCGCGACGATCGGCCCCCGGGCAACCGGTTTCGGGGCCGACGTGACCAGCAGTGAGGACCTCGAGAAGGCCTTCGCCGCGACTCGTGATCGATTTGGCCGGATCGACGTGGTCGTTGCCAACGCCGGGATCGGTCCGGCCCAGGTCGCCCCGATTCGCACCCAGGACCCGGCCGAGTGGAAACAGGTTTACGAAGTGGATCTGTTCGGCGTCTGGCGGACGGTCAGGGCCGGAATCGAAGATGTGGTTGAAAACGGCGGCCAGTTCGTGCTGGTTTCCTCCTCCTACGCCTTCATGAACGGCATGATGAACTCGGCCTACTCCACGGCCAAGGCCGGAGTCGAGGCCCTCGGTCGCGGGCTCCGGACCGAACTGACCGCGATCGGGGCGAGTGCCTCGGTTGCTTACTACGGCTGGATCGACACCGATCTGGTCGCCGGCGCCTTCGCGGACCCGCTGGTCGAGCGCCTCAAGAAGGACGTCACACCCGCCTGGATGACCCGCAAGGTTCCGGCCTCGAAGGCCGGCAAGGTTGTCATCACCGCCCTGGAGAAGCGTGAACCTCGGGCGATCGCCCCGGCCGAATGGAAGGGACTCTTCTACGGTCGGGGACTGCTCTGCCCGATGATGGACAAGCGCCTCGACGAGGACGGCGCAATCGCCCAGGTCATCCCCGAAGCCGAAGCCCGTCAGAAGACCTGACCCGCCTTCCTAGAGGTGGTTGGTCTTCCCGCAGAGCTGGCCGCCCGAACCTTCGCCCTTCTTCTTGACGCAGGCCTTTTTCACGGTCAGGTTCGAACGGGCGGAAAACTTGCCGTTCTTCGCCGTGATCACGGCCTTGCCGCGGGCCTTTCTGGTCGCCCGGACCGTCACCACCTGGCTGCCCTCGTTTCCCTTCAGCTTCACGACCACTGATCCAGGGAGCTTCACCTGACGATTCGAAGACCTGAGGTTGACCCGGAACTGCTTCGGTCCGATCTCGCCGGTCTTCGCCCGGATGGTGACCTTCAACCGGAAAGTCTTGCCGGCCTTGATCGATCCCTTCTTCGGGGAGACCAACACCCTGGTCAGGGTTGTGACCGGAATCTTCTCGCAGTCGGGTTTGGTCCCCCGGAAGCCTTCGGGACACTCCTGTTCGGCGCAGCGGGGTGAACCGTCGGGGCGGGGAATGCCGGCGGCGCAGAGGTACTCATGCAGGCGGCTGGACCGCTACGGGGGTCGGTGTGATCGCCCTGCCGGTCACGTAGTCGAGGGTGCCTTCGAGGCTGCCACCCAGCGCCAGGTGGTTGGGAGCCGCTTCGTGGAATTCCTCGATCGTCTGGCTGAACGAGTTGATGATGACGTCGCTCTCCCGTCCCGGATGGGCGGCGAGCGCAGCGGCCGCAGCGGTGGCCGTTGCCTCGGCATCGGCATAGGGCTTCAGCTCGACGTTGAGCGGGGTGTCGGGGACTCAAATCACCAGTGACGGCGAGTCAAAGTATCTTGTCAAGTTCTCGCCCGACGGCACCAAACTGGCCTACCAAACAGGTTCCGATGATCAGGTGAAGATCATCGTTCACGACCTCGATTCAGGACGAGAGGTGTCCGTAAGCCCCCCGGCTCCAAGGCGCAGTTGGCCGAGTGGCCTCGAGCCGCTCTATTCAAAGTCCTCGGATACAGGCCCAACCGGAAACAGCTCCGGGTTCGGGTCTTCGGTCCCGGAGAGATACTCATCCGCGCGGGCAAGACTGTCGTCGGCCGCCGGACGGTGTCACGTCGTGGCACTCACAAAGTTGGCATCAAGCCGAAGCTCCTCGGCAGGAATCGCTCGATCAGAGTCACCTTCCGACCGGAAGGCGCCCTGCCAGGTTCCGTGCGCTACCGGCTCAAGCGATAGCGACTGTCACCCGGGGCGGGTGGTTTCTTCGAGGAGGTAGATGAAGGAGCCGTAGGGTTCGCCGGTTGCTCGTTCGAGGCCGACTTCGCAGGTGCGGTTCGAGGAGATGTGGCGGTCGGTCGGATTGGCCTTGACCTCGGCTGCTTCCTCGGCGGTCGCGCTGGCGGTCAGCTCCGGATGGAGCAGACCTCGGTCACCGGCGAAGCCGCAGCAGGTGGCGGTGTCCGGAACCTCGACCCTTTCGGCCAGGGCTCCGGCGATCCGGGTCAGGGAACGCTCGAGACCGAGGTGACGGCCGGAACAGGTCGGGTGGACCGTGACCGACTCGGCCTTGCGGGTCACTTCGAGACCGGGCAGCAGGAACTCCTCGGCCCACTGGACCGAATCGACGATCGTCAGTTCGGAATGCCGGGCCGCGTTCTCTTCGGTCAGGACGCCGTCACCGAAATCCATAAGGCCATGGCCACAGGAGGAAGCATCGGTTATCAGCGGCAGGGTGCCGCCACCGGTCCAGCGCCAGAGCCGCTCGACTGTCTGGTTCGCCTTGAAGTGATGCGCATCCTTGTACCCCTTCGAACTCCACGGCACCGAACAGCAGGTTCCGGCGATGTCCGGCGGGATCCAGACCGGCTTGCCGGCCCGGGCCGAGACCTCGACCATCGCCTCCGGAAGGCTCTTGCCGGGATCATCCTTGGAGCGCCCGAACATACGGTTGATGCAGGCCGGCATGTAGACGGCTGCTGCCCCGTGGGACGTGGTCTTCGGCAGGTTGGGGGAGGCTGCCGGCGGCATGTCCTCGCCCCATTCCGGGACCAGATCGGCACTCATCGCCTTGCGGGCGGCCCGGGTCAGTCCGCGCATTGCCCCTTCCGAGGTGACCGAGGTGACAGCATTTCCGAACTTGAGTCCGGCCCGGGAGAGCTTCTCGATCCGGTCCCAGCGGCGGGCCGCCCTGAGCGCCATCTTCTCGGCGGCCGGGGTGTGCTGCTCCGCCCGGAAACCTTTGATGAACTTGCCGGTGTCAATCCCCACGGGGCAGGCCAGAAGGCAGGAACCGTCGGCGGCGCAGGTCTCGATCGCGTCGTACTCGAACTCTTCAAGCAGGGCGCGCCGGACCGGGGTGTCCTCGCCCTGGCGGACCATCTCCCGCCGCAGGACGATCCGCTGACGGGGGGTGGTGGTCAGGTGGCGACTCGGGCAGACCGGTTCGCAGAATCCGCACTCGACGCAGGCGTTGGCTTCCTCCTCGACCTGGGGCGTGGTCTTCAGGTTCCGCAGGTGGGCCTTCGGGTCACGGGTCAGGATCGCACCCGGGTTGAGCGCGTTCTCCGGATCGGCGAGTTCCTTGGTCCGCCACATCAGGGCGGTCGCCTGCTCGCCCCATTCGAGTTCGACGTAAGGGGCCATGTTGATCCCGGTCCCGTGCTCGGCCTTCAGGGCCCCGTCGTACTTCTCACAGATCAGCGTGACCAGGGCCTTCATGAAGTTTTCGTAGCGTTCGACGTCCTCGGGGACCGCGAAATCCGGGGTCAGCATGAAGTGGAGGTTGCCGGCCGAGGCATGGCCGGCGACCCCGGCCAGGAAGCCGTGCTCGGCGAGCATCCCGCGCAGTTCCACCGCCGCCTCGGCGATACGGGAAGGCGGCACGCAGACGTCCTCGATGATCAGGGCCGTCCCGGGCAGGCGCATCTTGCCGATCAGGCCGTGGAGGCCCTCACGGACCTTCCAGTTGATCTCGATCGATTCCTCGTCCCGACCGAACTTCGGCGGCAGGATCAGCTGCTCTTCATCGACGATCTCCAGCGCCTTCGCCTCGAGCGCATCGAGCGCCGCATCGTCGGGTCCGCCGAACTCGACCAGCAGGGCTGCCGACTCAGGGTCGATCTCGCGGAAGTATTCGGGCGCACCCGGCATGTTCCAGCCAGCCGTTATCAGGGC
>JAUPTY010000070.1 GCA_030917845.1 Actinomycetota bacterium
AGTTTGAGCGTGACCGGCTTGCCGGGACGGGCCTTGGCCTTCCGGTTCAGGAACCTGACGTTCAGCCCGGGCCTGGCCTTCTGGAAGGTTGCCTTGCTCGCGGCGGCGGTCAGAGGGTTCTGGGTGCGGGCGCGGAGCTGATCGGCCTCGGCGGCGGTTGCGTTGGGGCCGCCGAAGTAGCGGACCCGGTTGACCGAAAGGTCTCGGGTGTTGAGGAAGATCGGCGCGAGAACCGGATCGGTGTTCGGGAAGGTTCCGTCGATGCCGAAGCCGCTGGCACCATAGGCCTTGAGGTCACCGCCGCATTGCTTCTCCTGGCCACCAACCGGCGTGGAGTCATCGAGGTGGTAACCCACATACTCCGGATTGTCATCGTCGACAACGGAAGCATCGGCCGCAACAAGAGTGGTGACCGAGCCCTGCGGCCCGCTCAGCTGCTGCCAGAAGTACTTGCCGTTGGCGATGTCCCCTGGTGCAGGATCAGCGACCGGATCAGGGTTGCCGTCAACCGGGAATCCACCCTGGTTGACCTGGTCGCGATAGGTCATGCCGATCGCGGCCTCCGAATAGTCGGTCCAGACGTACATGTCCGGGATCGGGTGGACCCGCACGTGAATCGCCTTGTCCTCGTGGTCGGCGTAGTACTTGTGGGTGGACTCGACGAAGACCCCGCTGTTGGCACCCATGTATGAGCGGACCGCCCGCACCGGGCCGTCGATTATCGCCAGGTAGGTGCCCTCGTCGTCATCGTCCGGACGGTCGTTGCCCGGGTTCACGTCCATGGCCCAGTTGCCGGAGAAGGTGTATTCGCTGCGACCGCAGCCACCGAGGCCGCCGGCCGAAACTGCTTCCCGGTCGAGAATGTCGGTTGCGCTGGCGCCAGCGGTCGAGATCTTCATCTCGTCTTCCATCCAGCGGTCGGTCGAGTGAAGTTCGTAGTTGGCGGTCTTGACCGTCGAGTCCTCGGGGTTGGGCGAATTGAAGTACCCGTAGTCCTCGAGCATGGTCTCGCCGTCTGCGAGCCCGGTCAGGTTGAAGTCATAGTCGACGTAGTCCTTGCCGGCGGACTGATCGGCGACCGCGGGTGCCTTGAACAGGTAGACGTAGTTCATGCCTCCGCCGACCGGATCTTCAACAGCGACTTTGGTCGCGGATGCGGCAGCGACGGAAGTCGGAGCGACCGCGGAAGAAGGTGCCGTTGAGCCGGAATCGCCGGCCATGAAGACGAGCTCGTCATCGGCATCGAAGTTTGTGTTCTCGTCGGCTCCGGACCGCGTTTTGGCATCCGCGTAGACCTCGAGGTCGAAGGTTCCGGAGAGGACGTACTTCGAGGTAGCTAGCTCCGGGTAGAGCTCACGTGCGCTGACCACATGCCGTTCGTCGATCTGGATCGGAATCTGGACCCATTTGCCGACCCACTTGAAGCCCAGGATCTTCTTCGGGATCACGCCATTTACCCCGGCCAGTTCGCTGCCCTTGAGCACGACCGGATCGCCTGCCCGGTCAGCCGGAGCTGCCCCTGCAAGACCGGTGAAGCCGATTGCGGTGATCGCGGCGAGGCCAAGCACAGCCATCATCCGCGCGAACATCTTGTGCGCGAAGTCCCTTCTCATGCGGGAGAGACTACCCGACGCTTCGGGCCATCAGCCTTTGGGCCGGGGCAGTTCCGGAAGATCGTGCGGTTGATTCGGCTGATCTCTTTCTTGCGAAGAGTGATGCTCCGGCGGGCCTTCCTGGTGGCCTTCTTTCCCTTCGCCCTGCGCAAATCCTTGAGTTCCGGAGAAAGATTCAGGATCGTGGACGCGGCCGCCCCGTTGGCTTCACTTTCAGCCGATGCCGTTCCCGCCAGTCCCGCAAAAGCGAAAATCCCTACCGAGCCAAGACCGAGCATCAGGATTATCCGCGCCGCAGCGTCTCTCATGCGCGGCAGAAAAACAACGGGTCGACAGCGATGGTCAGGGAATAAACCTCGTTGTGGTCCTGGACCGGATGAGGGACCCGGAACGACTCATTCTGGAGAGGACCGGCTTCGATGCGAGCTGGTCAAGAGTGGTTCCGTTCCCGACCCGGCCATCTTGATTTTCTCCCCAACAGACCACCCGACGGTCGAGACGTATCGCGCAGCCATAGAACTGCTCGACCGTTACCTGGAGCGCCCTTCGAAGGCCTTTCACCCGGGACGGCACGTTGATCCGCCAGTGCTTGCCGACGACGCGGGGCTCGTTCGTCCCCCAACAAAGCAGACGAAATCCCCGCTTCAAGGCGTACGACGTCTCGTAGCCCACGTCGATATTTGTCGCCCCTTCGAGATCCTGGACCAGCACCGGATGTCGTCGATCCTTCCAATCGCCGGCACCCAGGAAGCCGAAGGTTCCGCTCCCCCAGCAGACCGCCTTCGCCCTGAACGGCGCCCCGGGCTGATGAACCAATCGAGGCAAGGTAGTCGCGATCAGCTTGGACTCGCCGAAAAGCTGAAGTCGAGTTTCTACCTTTCCTTGGTGTGTCGGGTACCGCCAGTCGAGGCGGTATCGACCCACGGCCCCGGCATCGAGCCGGACCGGTCGGGAATCCCGCTTCACCCATCCGCCTGCCCGGCGCTGCTGCAATTCGATCTGATTCACCCTGCGGTGCGCATCGGTGGACTGGAGGAGATGGCTGATCGTGATCAGTTTCGACCCCTTCCCGTACTGATCGACGAAACCCTGTGCGGGGCTGGCCGCGCCATTCCCGGCAAGAAGCAGAAAAGTCATGACGGCGAGGCCGACAAACGCTATTCCCGCTCTTCTTCTCACTCTTCTCCCGTTCCCTCCTGGACAGGACAATTATGGCAGCGACCCGAACTCAGCGGCGGCGTTCGACCTCTTCGACCATCAGTTTGGTGTGGAGGGCGGCGATCAGTTCCTTGAGGGGTTCGGCTCCAGCCTCGATCAGTTCAACTGCCCGTTCCGGCGGGATCTCCCCGTCGAGGCGTTCCATCAGCACGTCGACTTCTTCCTTGACCAGGGTTTCGAGGGCGCGTTTGTAACGCAGGGTGTCGTAGACCGTGAAGCCGATCTGCTCGTCATAGCCCCCGGCCCGGAACCGCGACATCGCTTCGATGATCGCCACGTCTGATGGCGAGTAGCCGCGGGAATTCGGGGTCAGGATGTCGATTTCAGCCAGCCTGTCCAGCACCTTCTTCGGAACGCCGTACTTCTTGACCTCGGCCGCGCTGGTCCGGGTGCGTTCACCGGCCAGGGCTCGCTCGAGGATCCGGTCCTCGACGTCCAGCATCGCCTCGGCCTGGCCCGGGTCCTCATCGAAGAGAGCGCGGATCGCCTTCAGCGGCATGAAACGTTCTTCCTGCAGGCGCTTGATCAACCGGATCCGCTCGACTGTTTCCGGCCGGTACCATGCCATGTTGCGGCTGGTCTTGACCGGCTCCGGGAGCAGACCCTCACGCAGGTAATGCTTGATGGTCGGGGCAGGCACTCCGGAAGCCTCGACCAGGCCGGACATCTTGAGCAGCTTCTCCCCGCCATTCGACCCGCCGGTGAGCGGCACCGCATCTGTGGCGGCCTGAGTCACGCCCGGAACTCCGTCTCTCCCCCGCCGCCGGGCCCGGCCGCGACGCCGGCCTCGAAGAGTTCCTCGACCTCCTTCGGGCTGAAACCGGCCGAACCGAGCACCTCCTTCGTGTCCGCGCCGATCGCCGGGGCGGCGCTCGCATCGGCGGCCGGGGTGCGACTCATCCGGATCGGGGAACCGATCTGCCGGACCGGTCCGATGCCCGGCTGGTCGAACTCGACGATCATCTCCCGCTCGCGAAAGAGGTCGGATTCGAGCGCCTCATCGAGTTCGAGGATCGGCTCGATGCAGCAGTCGTACTGGTCGTTGAATGACTTCCACTCTTCCCGTGTCCGCTCGCGGAAAACGGCCGCGACTTTCTCCCAGGCCTCGCCTCCGGGCCGCTCGAACTGAAGCTCGATCAGGTCCTCGTGGCCGGTCCCCTCGCAGAAGGCCCGCCAGAACTTCGGCTCGAGCGCTCCGCAACTGACCCATCCGTCGGCCGCTTCATAGGTCAGGTAGCAGAGGACTCCGCCGCCGAGCAGAACCTCGCCCCGGCGGGGGCTGGTGCCATCGACGAGTGCCGCGCCGGCCGCCATCGCCTGCCAGGCAAATGCACCATCGGTCATCGAGATGTCGACCATCTGGCCCTTGCCGCTTTTGCCCTTCTCGATCAGGGCCGCGAGTATCCCGAAGGCGGCGTTCATCGCCCCGCCGCCGAGGTCCCCTATCTGCCCCGCCGGCTGGATCGGAGGTCCGCCGGCCTGGCCGGTCATGGCGAGCATTCCGGTCGCGGCCAGGTAGTTCAGGTCATGGCCGGCCCGGTCGCGCGCTGGCCCGTCCTGTCCGTAGCCACTGATCGAGCAGTAGACGAGACCGGGGTTGATGTGGCGCAAAGCTTCGTAATCGACCCCGAGCCGTTCGGCGACCCCGGGACGGAAACCTTCCAGCACCACATCGGCGGTGGGGACCAGACGTCCGAAAGCCTTTTTGCCCCCGTCGCTTTTCAGGTCCAGACGGATCGATCGCTTGCCCCGGTTGAGCGAGAGGTAGAGACCGGAACGGGTTGCGCCCTCGTCAGCCCCGACCTCCGCATCGGTGACTTCATAAAGCGGTGGTGCGTACCGGATGTAGTCGCCGGGTCCGGTGTCTTCGACCTTGATTACTTCGGCCCCGAAGTCAGACAGCATCTGCGAGCAGAAGCCGCCCGGCAACAAACGGGTCAGGTCGAGAACCCTGATGCCCTCGAGCGGCAGGCGATCGCTCATTTTGCCTCGACCGTGACCGGGAAGTTGACCGAGTTGGCGATGTAGCAGCGCTCATGCGAGCGGTGGTGCAGGTCGGCGACGAATTCAGCCCCCGGATGTTCACCTTCGAACTCGACCCTAGGCCGGAGGGTGGCCGAGGTGAACTTGCCACCTTCCATCACCCCCACCGCTTCATCGACATACGAAGCGACCGGATGGCGCTTGGCCCGGGCGTAGGCGACGAACCAGAGCATGTGGCAGGAAGAGAGCGCGCCGACCAGCATCGTTTCGGGGTTGGCTCGAGCCGGATCTCCGCCACTACCGGGAGCAGATGAACCCTGGAGCCTTTCCTCCCCGAGCTCGATGAAGTGATGCCGGGGGTCGGGCTCCTGCCCGCCCTCCCAGATCACCGTCGCCAGATATGAGGTCGCCTCGCTCATCGCCGGTCAGGCTGCCTTCAGACCCAGCGTTTCCCGGGCTTCACTGATCGTCGCCACCTTGCGTCCGGCATCCTCGACCATCTGCCTTGCCTTGCCGATCAGGTCACCGTTCGAGGTGCACATGCTGCCGTCGGGCAGGTAAAGGTTGTCCTCGACCCCGGCCCTCACGTTGCCGCCGAGGGTGATCGCCGTGGCGAGCAGCTTCCATTGGTCTCGCGAAATGCCGATTACCTGCCAGTTGTTCGGGCCTTCCGGGCCGCCCGGAACCTGATCGGCCATAACGGCGACGTTCCGCGGGGTCGGGCGGATGCCGCCGGTCACACCCATGACCAGCGAGATCTGCGAAGGCTGCTCGATCAGGCCCATGTCATAAAGCGGATCGAGGTTGGCGACGTGCCCGGCATCAAAGCATTCGTGCTCCGGCTTGATTCCGAGATCGTTCATCGCGGTGATGAACTCGATGATCGTGTCGAACGAGTTCTCGAAGACGGCCTTGAAGACGAAGTCCTTGCGGCGCCGGGAATACTTGGCGTAGTTCATCGAGCTCATGTTGAGCGCGGCGACATCCGGTCGACAGGCCTCGAGGTAAGCGATCCGCTTCTCCATCGGAACGCCGATTGCGCCGGTCGAGTAGTTGATGATCACGCCCGGGCACTCGGACTTGATCGCTTCGGTGATCGCCTGGAAATCCTCGATCTCGTAAGAGGGGGTGCCGTCCGGGGTGCGGGCGTGGATGTGGATCTGGCTGGCGCCTTCGTCGACCGAACGCCGGGCCTCGGCCGCGTACTCCTCGGGCGTGTACGGGATCGCCGGGCATTGCTCGCGGTTGGCGATCACACCGGAGATCGAGTTGCTGATGATTACGGGGTCTTCAAACTTGCTCATTTATTCTCCTGAATCTGCCTGGCGCCTCAGGCGCTCTTGCGGATCGCGTCGTTGATCGCAGCGCAGAAGGATTCGATCTCCGGCTGCTGTTCGGGCGGTGGTTCGATCGCCCTGCTGTAACCCAGGGCTCCGTGTTGGTGCCCTGGAAGGTGATGCCCGGCTGCTCGTGCTCCAGCCTGCGTTCGGTCAGGTCGCTCATACGGGCATCACGCCGTGTTTCTTCCAGGGCCGCTCGACCTGCTTGTCTTTGGACATCTTCAGGCCGCGGATCACCGTCTGGCGGGTCTCCCGCGGGTCGATGATGTCGTCGATCATCGCGTTGCCTGCCGCGATGTACGGGTCGATCTGCTGGCGGACCGCGTTCAGCATTGCCTCACGGGTCGCTTCCGGGTCCTCGGATGCCTCGATCGCCGAGCGACCGATGATGTTGACCGCTCCCTCTGCTCCCATGACCGAGATCTCTGCCCCGGGCCAGGCGACGATCAGGTCGGGCTCGTAGGCCCGGCCGCACATCACGTAGTAGCCGGCCCCGTAGGCCTTGCGGACAAGGACGGTGATCTTCGGAACAGTTGCGCGACTGACGGCGTAAAGCATCTTGGCGCCGTGTCGGATGATCCCCTGCTGCTCCACCTTCGAGCCGACCAGGAAGCCCGGCACGTCCTGCAGGAAAAGCAGCGGGATGTTGAAGGCGTCGCAGAGGTTGACGAAGCGGGCAGCCTTGTCGGCCGAGTCGACGTCGAGCACGCCCCCCAGATGTTTCGGCTGATTGGCCACGATGCCCACTGGCATGCCGCCCATCCGGGCGAAGCAGGTGATCAGCGACCGGGCGAAGCGGGGCTTGATGTCAAAGTAATCGCCATCGTCGACGATCTCCTTGATCACTTCGTACATGTCGTACGGAGTGCGGGCCGACTCGGGAATGATCTCCAGCAGGCGGTCCGAGCCCCTGTCCTCGGGGTCGCTGGCTTCGATTACCGGCGGCTTCTGTTCACAGTTACTCGGGAAGTACGAGAGGTACTTCTTGATCGAGGCGATGCATTCCGGATCGTCCTTGACTTCGAGGTCTCCCACCCCGGACTTGCGGCAATGCACCCTGGCTCCGCCGAGGTCCTCCATCTCGATTTCCTCGCCGGTCACGGCCTTGACCAGATGGGGTCCGGCCAGGGCCATCGCGCCCTGACCCACGACCATAGGCACAAAGTCCGAAAGGCCGGGGATGTACGCGGTCCCCGCCGCGCAGGGTCCCATCATCGCCGCCACCATCGGGACCACTCCCGACATCTGGACTTCCTCCCGGAAGAGGTGGCCCGAGCCGGAGAACAGCGAACCGGCGGCTTCCTGGATCCGGGCGCCGGCAGAGTCGAGCAGCCAGACCAGCGGCATACGCTTCTGCAGTGCCATCTCCCTGATCCGGGTGACCTTGATCTCTCCGGTCTGGCCCATCGAACCGGCCATCACCGTGAAGTCATAGGCGACGATCGCGACTGCGCGGCCGTCCACATCACCCCAGCCGGTGACCACGCCGTCCGCCGGAGCGTCCTTGTCCTGCATCGCCGGCTGCGAGTAGTGGGGTCGGCCGTGGATGCCGATCTCATTGAAGGTTCCTTCGTCGACCAGCAGGTCGATCCGTTCACGGGCAGTCAGTTTGCCGCGTTCATGCTGCTTCTTGATCTTCTCGAGACCGCCGCCCAGCCTGGCTTTGCCCCGGCGTTCGTGGAGCTGCTCGGTCAGTTCGGCCAGCGTCGCGGTGCCCGGAAGCAGGTTCTGCGGGGCCTCGGCCCTATTCTCGTTCTCGCTCATCAGCGTCCCTTCCATTCCGGCTCGCGCTTCTCGAAGAAGGCCTTTACGCCTTCAATTGCGTCTTCACTTGAAAGTTCGATCGCCAGCTGCGAGCGCAGGTAGTCGAACCCGGCGACCAGGTCCATGTCCATCTGGCGCCACATCGCGTCTTTGCCCAGCTTCATGATCAGCGGCGACTTGGCGGCCAGCATCGCGGCCCATTCACTGACCTGGTCGTCAAACAGCTTGGCCGGC
>JAUPTY010000071.1 GCA_030917845.1 Actinomycetota bacterium
TAAGGCGTTCTGCTCAACCTCTTCGGCATGACCTCGCAGCTACCGTTCAGGGTGGTGAATATCGCTGCGGCATCGGCCTGCGTGGTGCTGCTGTTCATTTTCATCCGTCGCCGGATCGAGCCGATCGCGGCCCTTCTGTTCTTGCTTCCGGTCCTGGTTCTGGGGGCGGCCTGGGAGGCGCTTCTGCTCTCGCTTTCGATGAACTTTCTGCTCGGACTCGCCGCCGGCCTGGGGATGCTGCTGGTACTCGAGTCGAAGGCGCCAAACGCTGATCCGATCGCCTGCCTGCTGCTAGTCGTTTCATTGGCCTGCGGCGGGATCGACCTCGCCTTTGTCGCCGCTGCTGCCGCCGACGTCGCGATCCGTCGGGATCTCCGGGGAGTCTGGATACCCGGTCTCCCTCTGGCCGTGATCGCATCTGGTACCTCCTCGGAAGCGACCAGTCCAGCACCGATTATCTGGGGAACCTGCTTGCCCTGCCCGACTACGTCTGGCAGGCATCGAAGGCTGCGGCAGGCGCGATCAGCGGGGTAACAGGCGGGCATGTCAACGGACAGGCCGCGCTCGCAATCCAGTCGCTGTTTGTGATTCTCGCCGTTGCGGGCGTCGCGGCGAGGTTCATCCTCTCCAGCGTCCCTGTGCCTCGTGAGACTTACATGGTTGCCGCGGCCCTGATCAGCTTCTGGCTGCTGGGAGGTCTGGCGATGGGCGAAGGTCGCAGCCCCGATGCCAGCCGCTATCAGTACCCGGCAGTTGTGATTGCGACGGCCGCCTGCCTGATGGAAGGAATCCGACTCCCCAACTGGCTGCCACCGGGCGTCTGGAGTCGGTGGCGGGCGACCTGGAGACGCTGACCCTGACCGAGGAGGTGACCGGCAGCCGTTTCCAGCAACTGATCATCTCCGGGCCCTACATGCGGGCCGTGAACCGCTACGGATCCCCGGCTTACACAGAAGCGGAGATCGCCGAAGCCGGTGAACCCGCCCGCAGGGCAGCAGCCGGTGTCGAGCTGGCGGCGGCGATTCTCCGTCAGCGGGTCCCCCAGTGAGACGGCCGAATTCGTTCCCCAGCAGGGCTGACGGGAATTATCAACTTGTTCACCGGGGCGTCAATCACATTCGCAAGAATCCGCAAAGTGCAAATTTCAGCGAATCGTGAACGGGCGAGAGTCCAATGAAGATAGGCGTACTCACGGCCGGCGGCGATTGTCCCGGTTTGAACGCGGTCATCGGGGCGGTTACCCGATCGGCCATGGAAGCCGATGACGAGGTGATCGGGATCCGTCGGGGCTACGCCGGCCTTGCCAACCGGGATTACATGGAACTCGACCGGAATTCGGTTTCGGGTCTGCTCCGCAGCGGAGGCACGATTCTCGGCACCTCTTCCTTCGAACCACATCGTGAGCAGGCGGTCGAAAAGATCATGGACTCGATCGCGGAAGCCGGGATGGACGCGGTCATCGCCATCGGTGGCGAGCACACCATGGGCATGACCGGCCGGTTGCACGCGGAGGAGGGGGCCCCGGTGATCGGCGTACCCAAGACGATCGACAACGACATCAGCGGCACCGATTACACATTCGGATTCGACACTGCCGTTCAGACCGCGACTGACGCGATCGACCGGCTTCAATCGACTGCGCAGTCCCACGATCGCGTCATGGTGGTCGAGGTCATGGGCAGGAACGCCGGCTGGATAGCGGTCCACTCGGCGATCGCCGGGGGCGCTGACGCAGTGGTAATTCCCGAGTTCGCGACCACGGTCGAGGAACTGGCGGAGGGTGTGGCGATCCGTCACCAGAACGGAAAGAACTTCTCGATCATCGTCGTCGCCGAAGGTGCCAGTCTGGTCTTCGAAGGCGGCAGCGAGCAACTGGTTCAGCCGGTCGAAGCGGCTGATCCCTACGGGTACCCGCGCCTGGGCGGGATAGGGGCGGTGCTCGCCCGCGAGCTTGAGGCACGGACCGGTTTCGAAGTCAGGGTCGCCGTGCTCGGTCACATCCAGCGTGGCGGCACCCCGACCGCGACCGACCGGCTGTTGGCGACCCGCTTCGGGGTCAGGGCACTCGACATGGCAAAGGCAAGTGAGTTCGGACGGATGGTCGCTTGGCGAGGGAACGAACTGACGTCAGTCCCCCTCGAAGAAGCGGCTGCGGTCAAGTCTGTCGACGAAGCCACCCTGGAGCTGGCCCGTCGTTGCTTCGCCGCCCGGTGAGCGGTCTGGCCTAGCCCAGCTTGGGGGACTGCCAGGGCTCCGCGAGCTTGCCACTGATCAGTTCCGGAAGTCCCTCGATCGGGACCCGGACCTGTTCGAGTGAGTCGCGGTCACGCAGGGTGACCTGTCCGTCGTCCTTGGTGTCGAAGTCGACCGTGATGCCCCAGGGAGTTCCGATCTCGTCCTGGCGGCGGTAACGCTTGCCGATCGAACCGCCGGAGTCGTACTCGGTCTGAATCCCGGCTTTGCGAAGGGCCTGGTTGATCTCCTGGGCGGTCTCGGGCATGCCTTCCTTGTTGAAGAGCGGCATCACCGCGACCTTGACCGGGGCGAGTCGGGGGTGGAGCTGGAGCACCGTGCGCTTGCGGCCCTCGATCTCCTCTTCGGCGTAGGCATCGACCAGGAAGGCGAGTGCGGCGCGGTCGGCACCGGCGGCCGGTTCGATCACATGCGGGATGTACCGCTCGCCTGATTGCTGGTCGAAGTACTCGAGCTTCTCGCCCGAATGCTCCTGATGCTGGGTCAGGTCGAAGTTGCCGCGGTTGGCGATCCCTTCCAGTTCCGACCAGCCGATCGGGAAGAGGTACTCGACGTCACTGGTGCCTGACGAGTAATGCGAAAGCTCGTCCGATTCATGAGGACGGATCATCAGGAAGTCGGGGCGGATGCCGAGCTCGATATACCAGTTGTGACGTATCTCAACCCACTTCTCCCACCATTCCTGAGCCTCGGCCGGCGGTACGAAGAACTCCATCTCCATCTGTTCGAATTCGCGGGTGCGGAAGATGAAGTTGCCCGGCGTGATCTCGTTGCGGAAGGACTTGCCGATCTGGGCGATCCCGAACGGCGGCTTCTTGCGGGCGAAGTTGAGGACGTTCTTGAAGTTGATGAAGATGCCCTGGGCGGTCTCGGGCCGGAGAAACACCGAGTTGCCGTCATCAGCGACCGGACCCATGTGGGTTTCGAACATCAGGTTGAAGTTGCGCGGCTCGGAGAGCTCGCCGCCGCATTCGGGGCAGACGATCGGATCGTCGTAATTGCCGCCCTTTCCGACGTTCGCCTCGCGCAGGTGGTCTTCACGCCAGCGACGCTTGCATTCACCGAGGCACTGGACCAGCGGGTCGGTGAAACCGGCCAGGTGTCCGGAGGCCTCCCAGACCTTCGGGTGCTGGAGGATCGCCGAATCGAGGGCGACGATGTCATCGCGTTCGACCAGCATTGACTTCCACCACTCGTTCTTGACGTTGTTCTTGAGCAGAACCCCGTAGTGGCCGTAGTCGTAGGTCGAACCGAGGCCGCCGTAGATCTCCGAGGAAGGGAAGACAAAACCGCGGCGCTTGGCCAGCGCAACGATCTCCTCCATGGTCACTTCTTCGTTCTTGTCGGTGGCGTAGTCGCTCATGCCGCGAACGGTATCGGGACGGAAAGAGCAGCGCGCTGCGATAATCAGAAGCGCTATGCCGATTTACGAATACCGCTGCGAGAACGGCCACCTCTTCGAAGTCATCCAGTCGATGAGTGAAGACGCCCTGACCGAATGCATCGAATGCGGTGCGCCCGTTCAGAAAGTGCTCCATTCGCCGGCGATCCACTTCAAGGGATCGGGCTTCCACAACACCGACTACGGCACCCGCAAGTCCAACAAGGCCAAGGCTGCGGCCGACGCCGCCAGGAAGGATTCCGGCTCCTCGGACTCCTCTTCGTCATCGGGCTCCTCGGACTCCGGCTCCTCATCGGGGTCCGATTCCGGTTCCTCAGGCTCTTCGAGCAAGAGCGATTCCAGCTCCAAGACCTCTTCTTCCTCCAGCGCAGACTGATTGCCTGGAACTTCGCCGGTATCAGGGCGACGTGTACACGGTGTACACTTTACCCATGGTCGAGATAGGCATCCGTGAGCTCAGGAGTGATCTGAGCAATCAAATCAAGAAGGCTTCGCGCGGTGAAACCTTGGTCATCACCATCGGAGGTGTGCGGACGGCGAAGATCTCTCCTCTGCCTTCATCGCAAAGCGCGCCCAACATGGAAGACGCCTACCAGAGCGGCCGAGTGATTCGTGCCCCCAGGCGGGGCGAGGATCCGCCCCCGCCACCAAAGAACAAGCTCGTGCTGGACCGTCCCAGCGGAGAGATTCTCGATGAGCTGAGGGAAGACAGAATCTGATGCTCGTCCTGGACGCCTCTGCCCTGACCAAGAGGTACGTCGCAGAGGAGTACTCCGACTGGATCGACGAAGTCATGGGCCAGGACTCGCACTGGGCTGGCTCCGCACTGCTCGCAACCGAAACTGCAATTGCGATCGGACGGGGAAATCCGAAGGCCACCGAGCTGGCAGCAAAAGACGCTCGCCTCAGCCGGGACCTCGACTTCTTCGACCTTGTCCCCATTGACGCCGATTGCCTGGTTCGCGCTATCGACCTGGGGCGCGGGTACGGGCTCCGGACGCTGGATGCGATTCATCTGGCAGCAACCTCGGCGATACCGGAAGAGTTCCAGTTCGTCACTTTTGACGAGCGCCAGCGTGACGCGGCTGGCGCGCTCGGCCTGAAGGTCCTTCAACCGCCGGTCTGACCGGTGAGATGGCGCTAACCCTCGAGGGCGGCGGCGGCGCGCTGTCGTTCCGACTCGGGTATCTCGAGGCTGCCGTCCGGCCCCGGGCCGGAGGGGATCAGGACGTCGGGTTCGGCGGAGCCGGCAAAGACAGTTGACAGGGCGAGCTGGGGGAGGGTGAAAAAGCCCATGTCTGAAACAAAGGCTTTGGGGGCGGTCCAGCCGATGATCGGGCCCTTGATGAAGTTGTAGGGCAGGCGAAGCGGATCGGTCAGGCGCTGCTTGATCCCGTTCATGACCAGCTGCTGGGCGGCGGCCCGGTCGAGATCGTCATAGCCCTCGGTGAAGGCACTTGGCTCCGAGCCGGGGCAAGGGCTTGGCTTCCGGGTCCGGGCATAAGCCAGCGCGGTTTCGCCGTTGAGCGTGTTCGTTCCCTGCTGGAGATCGATCGACCAGCCACCGTTGGCTTCGCCGCCGGAGATGTCTGCGCAGAGGCGGACCGGCACCTCGACTTTGACGCCGCCGATCGCGTCAATGAAATCCTCGAAACCGGTGAAGTTGAGGATCACCACATGGTCGATCTGGATCCCGAGGAAATCCTCGACCGTCTCGACCTGCAGTGCGGCCCCGCCGAACGCATAGGCGCCGTTGATCTTCTGGGAATCCTGCCCGGGGATTGCCGCGAAACTGTCCCGGGGTATACCGAGCTTCTTGAACTTGCCGCCACCGGCCCGGACCACCATCAGCGTGTCGGCCCGGGCGCCGGCGCAGCCGTCGTGGGGGGCCTCGCCTTCGGCCTGCTGGTCGTAGCAGCGCTGCTCCTGGGCGGCGCCTGGCTCAAGGGTGTCCGGAGGACGGGAGTCGGTGCCGATGATCAGGATGTTCTGGGGTTTGGTCAGCATCCAGGGATTGCCGCCGAGTGCCGCTTTGGCGTCACCGGAGAGCTTCATCGACTGGAGCTGGGCTGAAATCGCGAAGGCGAGCACGCTTAGTGCGAACCAGCCCAGGCAGGCGAAGAGGATCCACTTCAGCCAGCGACGTCCGCCACTGCGGCCGCTTCTGCTGCCCCTGGAGCCGCCCGGAAGGCGGTCCCGGAACCGGGAACTTCCACCCTCGCCACCACCCCGGGAGGGGCCGGAGCCGTGGACTTCGTAGGGTAGGTCCTGCCTGTCGGCTCTGGCCAGCCTCTTTCGATCCGCAGCCTGTTTCTCTTTCCCGCTAAGGGAGCCGAGATCCGGTTTTCGGAATCGTGAGAAAAGGCCCCGGCGGGAGCGATAGACGTTGTACTCGGGACGGTCCGGGTCGGGCTTGTTACCTGATGAGGGCATGAACAGTTAAGAATGGTGACTGATGGCGCAAGTTGAATCGATCGGAGCTGATCTGGGCGGGACGAAGCTTGCCGTCGGCGTTGTCGATGGGCGGCCCGAAGCCCTTTGGAAGGAAGAAGTCCCCTCAAGAGGTTATTCGCAGGAAAACGTTGTGAACCTGCTCGCGCAGCAGATCAACAAGGCGCACGAAGCTCGCCCGGCTGCCGCTTCGGTAGGTGTCGGAATCCCGGCAACCCTTGATCACGAGACCGGCCACGCGATCAGCACGGTGAATCTGGACCTTGAGGACCTGCCGATCCGCGAGATGCTGACCGAAGAGCTCAGGCTGCCGGTCGCGATCGACAATGACGGCAACCTGGCGATGTTGGCCGAAGCGCTTTACGGGGCGGCCCGCGGCACAAGGCACGCTCTGCTCCTGACCATCGGAACCGGGATCGGCGGTGGAATCTGGCTGAACGGCGAGATCTATCGCGGCTCGACCGGAGCCGGTGCCGAGCTCGGCCATCTCGTGGTCGAGATTGACGGCCATCCCTGTCAGGGGAATTGCCCGAACCGCGGCTGCGTCGAGACGATGGCCTCCGGCACGGCGATCGGGCGGCATGGTGAAGAAGCGGCGAGGCGTGAACCCGATTCGCTGCTCGGGCAGCGGCTGGCGGCCGGTGAGAAAATTGACGCCAAGGCAGTCAATGAAGCTGCGACCTCCGGCGACGAGGCAGCGATCGGGGCGATCAATCTCGCCGGCCACTATCTCGGGCAGGCTCTGGTCAGCCTTTCGAATGTGTTCCAGCCCGAGTTGATCGTGCTCGGCGGCGGCGCCATCGCCTTCGGCGAGCTGCTGATTGCTCCGGCCCGGCGCGAACTCGAAAAGTACGCCCTCAATCCGATGAACCGGACCCCGGTGGTCGCGGCTGAACTCGGCCCGGCGGCCGGCATGATCGGTGCCGCCGCCTACGGGCGCATGGAAGCGGAGGCCGCCTGATGCCCGGTCGCCTGACTGTCTGCCCGACCCCGATCGGCAACATGGATGACGTCACCAAGCGGGTCCGAGAGGCCCTGGTTTCGGCGGACTTTGTTGCCTGCGAGGACACCCGGCGAACCGGACGCCTGCTTGAACGCCTCGAGATCCGACCCAAACCGCGGCTGGTTTCCAACCACGAAGGCAACGAAGCATCCCGCGCGACCGAGCTGGTCAAACGAATAGAGCGGGGTGATCACATCGCTCTCGTCTCCGACGCCGGCATGCCGGCGATCTCGGATCCCGGTTACCGCCTGATCCGGGCCTGCATCGACCGCGGGCTCGAAGTAGAGGTGCTGCCGGGACCATCGGTGATTCCGGTCGCCCTGGTCGCCTCCGGGCTTCCGACTGACCGCTGGCGCTTCGAAGGCTTCCTGCCGAAACGCTCGGGCGAAATGGAACGGGTGCTGAACTCGGCCGAGACTGTGGTCGTCTTTGAATCCCCGCGCCGGATTTCGAACTCGCTGGCCGCCCTTTCGCAGCTGGCCCCGGACCGTCAGGTCGCGGTCTGCCGGGAGATGACCAAGATGCATGAAGAGGTCAGCCGCGGCACCCTTAGTGAACTGGCCATGCGCTTCAAGGGAGAGGTCAAGGGAGAGATCGTGCTGGTGATCGGCCCGGCCGAAGCGGCCGAGCACGGTCAGGACATCGCTTTCGCGGTCGAGGCTCTCAAACGACTGGTCAAATCCGGAGCACGGCCCCGGGCGGCGGCGACCGTGGTCGCATCACTGACCGGCACCCGGGCCAACGACCTGTACAAGGCGTTGACCGGCCGGGAACCTCGCCGTTGAGCGAGAACAAGGGGGCGCCGGCCGTCGAATCCTCCAATGCAGGCCGGCGCGTCGCCTATGTCACCTGCGAACCGCGTATGACGCAGTGGGAGGATGACCTTCACTCGGCCGACGTTCTGATCGCCCGCGGGGTCGACGTTGAGTTCGTCGCCTGGGACGACTCCGCAGCTGTTTGGG
>JAUPTY010000072.1 GCA_030917845.1 Actinomycetota bacterium
GTAGTGCCGCCCGATGATGGTTACCTCGAGTTCCTGCGGGAAAGCACCACTGAAGCCGGATCCTTGCTCGTATTCGACGAGGTGATCACTGGGTTCAGGGTCGCCCGGGGCGGGGCGCAGGAGCTCTGCGGAGTCAACCCTGACCTGACCGTGATGGGCAAGATCATCGGCGGCGGTCTGCCCGCCGCCGCGGTGGGCGGGCCCCGCGACCTGATGGAGCGACTGGCTCCGGCAGGCAACGTCTACCAGGCTGGCACGCTCTCCGGAAATCCGCTCGCGGTTGCGGCGGGGCTGACTACGCTGCGTCGCCTCGACGAAGGTGCATATGCCCGGATCGGTGCCCTTACCGATCGCCTGACCATCGGGCTCAGGGACCTCGCCGAAGAACACAGGCTGAATGTCGCTTCGGCTCCGGGCCTGGTCACACTTTTCTTTTCGGCCTTGCCGGTAAGAAACTTCGAAGACGCGAAAGCAACTGACCGGGAGCGTCACGCAGCCTTCTACCGGGCAATGCTCGAACGGGGCATCTGGCTGCCACCGTCCCAGTTCGAAGCGTGGTTCGTTTCACTTGCACAGGACGAGATCGCAGTCGATCGCACCCTGATGGCCGCCGCGGAGGCGCTTGCGGCAACCGATCCGCGGAAGGTGATCGGTTGACTGCGGCAGCCACGCTGGACCGCCTCGCTGACCGGATTCGTGAGGAAGGACCTCCTCTCGAAGTTCGGGAAGAGTCGTTTGCTCGCGACACCGCCCTCGGTGACCTGGCCGCAGCGGGACCCAGAACGGCCTCCCGCGCGGGCGATTACGCCTTCATCGTGGAAGCGGTCCGGGAGGGTTATCTCTGCCACTACGGAAGGTCGCGCATACTCGACGAACCGGACAACGATCTCGCCCTTCTGGCCGGCGATCTCTTCTACGCGATCGGTATTCGCGGTCTGGCGGAACTCGAAGACCTCGAATCCACAGGGATCCTGTCGGATTTGATCAGGGTCGCTGCGGAGCTGCAGGCGTCCGGCCGTCAGGATCTCGCCGAGGTCCTCTGGTTGGGCCAGATTGTCGCTTTGGCATGCGGAATGGACGACACCCAGAAGCAGGCAGTGAAGGCTCTGGAAGCCGGTCAAACTGGTGCCGCTGAAGCGCTCTCGGCCTGGTCGGCCGGGACGGCCGCGACCAACGGCCTCGGGCGGGCATTCGACATTGCGCAGACTGCAATAGACTCCCGCCCGTCGAATTTCTAGAAGCGTGTCCGAACCGTTGAACAAGAACTCCGAGCCGGGGGAAGAGCCCCGAATCAAACTGCCCGAAGCCGAGCCGCGTGGCTACTTCGAGGGCGAGTCGATGACCCGTCGGCACGTCTTCACAGTCGCCAGTCAGGCAATCGGCGGCGTTGCCGCTTTGGCGGTTGTTCTGCCCGTGGTCGGATTCGCCGTGGCCCCGCTGTTTACCCGAGGTGAAGAACGCTGGGAAGCGGTCGGTCCCGTCAGCGACTTCAACGCCGAGACCTACAAGCAGGTCGTCTTCACGGAAATCACCGGAATCGGCGAGGCCGGCAAGACCACCGCCTACATCCGTACCGGTGCCGAGAAGTTCAACGAAGAGCCGAACGACGTGATCGCGATCTCGACCCGCTGCGCCCACCTTGGCTGCCCGGTCCGATTCGTCCAGGCGGCCCAGAACTTCATCTGCCCCTGTCACGGTGGCGTCTACGACTTCGAAGGCAAGCGGCTCGGTGGCCCGCCGGTGCGCCCGCTCGATCGTTTCCAGACCCGGGTCAGGGGTGGACAGGTCGAGGTCGGCCCGCGCTTCAGCGTGACCAACCAGCTCAAGGCTGTCCGGGTCCGCGATCCCGGAGAGTTCACCGGCGGCATCTGGGAGTTCCTGTACCCGCCGCGTCCGTCCACCTTCCCCCCGCCCAGCAACTGATCTGAATGAGTCTTCTCAAGCGAAAGAAGAAGGACGAGTCACCCGAGGGCTCCGGCGAAGCGGAAGCTGTCGCCAAGCCGACCAAGGGCGAGCGCATGGGTCAGGCCAAGGACCTCTCGGTGCATCACGGCACGCAGGGGGCCATCGACGTCGCCGGCTGGGTCGACTCGCGAGTGAACGCGACCGGAATCTTCACCGCGATGATGTCGCGGCATGTACCCAAGGGGACCAACTGGTTCTACACCCTGGGTTCGGCCACGATGTTCATCTTCGCCATGCAGGCGATCACCGGCGTCTTCCTCTCGATGTACTACACGCCGTCGGCCACCCAGGCCTACGCTTCGATCACCCACTTGACCAACGATGTCTTCATGGGCGAGTTCGTGCGAGGCATGCACAAATGGGGCGCCTCGCTGATGATCATCCTGATCTTCCTGCACATGGCGCGAACCTTCTTCTTCGGGGCCTACAAGTACCCGCGTGAGCTGAATTGGGTAATTGGCGTCGTGCTGCTGATCCTGACCACGGTCATGGGTCTCACCGGTTACCTGCTGCCCTTCGACCAGCGGTCCTTCTGGGCAACGATCGTCGCCAACAACATCACCGCTTCCGGCCCGGTCGTCGGCCCCTACCTGGCTGACTTCCTCCGGGCCGGTCCAGACTTCTCCGCAACCACGCTTTCACGGTTCTATGCGCTCCACATGATGGTTGTGCCTGGGTTGATGGCAGCCCTGATCGGCGCCCATCTGTTCTTCGTGGTCAAGCTCGGCACCACCGCCCCGCCGTGGGTCCGGGCCCCCCGCCCGAAGGGCGCCCGCCCGTCCGAGTCAGTCACGGCTGGTGTTGCCAGCGAAGATCTTGAAGAGGTCCCGGTAAACGGTGCCGCCGCCGCTGCGGTGACCGAGGCCGATCCGCCGGTCGACGAGGCGAACGCAGCGGAAGCCGAAGCCGTCGAAGCAACCGAAGCCGAAGAGACCGAATCCGCGACCGCGACTGAAGAACCTGCCGCCGAGGCCGCCACCGAAGAGGCCGAGGAAGAGCCGCCGACTGATGGGGAGGTGAGCTCGTGAACGCACGTGAAAAGGAGGAATACCTCCGCGAGTACGAGATCCTGAAGAAGAAGGGCAAGCCTTTCTTCCCCTACGCGATCATGAAGGACTCGGTGATGATGCTCGTCGTCACCGGTGTGATGATCACCATGTCGATCGTGATGGGTGCCGAACAGGGTCCCAAGGCGGATCCGACCACCACCACTTACGTACCTCGCCCCGAGTGGTACTTCTTCTACCTCTTCGAGCTGCTGCGGGTAATAAAGCCGCCGGCACTGGTGCCGCTGGCGACGATCGGTATTCCGACCATCTGCATGGTTCTGCTCCTGCTGCTCCCGTTCTATGACCGGGGTCCGGAGCGGATTCCGTGGAAGCGCCCGATCGCCACGATCACCGGCATCATGGTCATCATCGCCATGGCTTTCCTGACTTTCCTCGGTGCCACCGCCGGTTCGCCGACCGAGATCGAACTTGAAACCGCGCCGCAGTACGAGCGGGGCAAGGAGATCGTCGCCGAGGCTGGCTGTCTGGCCTGCCACGCAATCGGCGAGAACGGGGCCCACGGCGGCCTCGGTCCCGACCTGACTGACATCGGCGCGGTCGTCCCCCGTGAGGCGATCAAGCAGTCGGTGGCTGTCGGCCCCGGCATCATGCCTTCGTTCCAGGGTCTCGGCGAAGAGAACCTGAACGCAGTCGCGGATTACCTGGCTTCGCTCAACGAAGAGCACTAAATGGCTGACGCACCTCCCCGCCGAGGTGATCAGGAGTTCGCCGGCGAGGTGAACTCGATGTTTGACCGAATCAGCGGCGTTTACGACCGCATGAACCGGGTGATGACCGCAGGACTCGACCAGAGCTGGCGCGCCCGGGCGGCAGAGCGCGCCCGTCTCGAGCCTGGCATGAAGGCCCTCGATCTCTGTTGCGGAACCGGTGACCTGGCAATGATGCTGGCCGAAAGGGTCGGCCCGGAAGGACATGTGACCGGGGCCGATTTCTCCCGCCCCATGCTGGATCTTGCTCTGGACAAGGCCAAGGACGAAGGTCTCCGCCAGGCTTCTTTCGAATGGGCCGATGCTCTGGACCTTCCTTTCGAGGACGAGAGCTTCGATGCGCTCACGATCGCTTTCGGAGCCCGTAATCTGGCCGATCTCGACCGCGGTATTGCCGAGATGAAGCGGGTGCTGGTCCCCGGGGGCCGCCTGGTCATCCTCGAGATCACCCAGCCGAAGCGCCAGCCTTTGGCCGGTTTCTTCGGGCTCTGGTTTGACCGCATCGTGCCGTTGATGGGCAAGTTCGCCGGGGATTCTTCCGCCTATACCTACCTGCCCGAGTCAGTTCGCAGTTTTCCGGACGCCGAGACCCTGGCCGAACGGCTTGATGCCGCCGGGCTCCGGCACGTGCGCTGGACCCTGATGGCGGGCGGAATCATCGCCCTTCACTCCGGGGTCCGGTGACCGGGAACGGCGAGGAAGCCATCCGGCGACGCTCATTGCCCGAGCCGGTAACCGCCGTCACCGATACTGCCGGGGCCTGGCTCCCGGCCCGCATGTCCGAAGTCGAGAGCGGACTTCTGAAAGCAGTAGAAGGGGAGGGCGAGCTGACCGAGGATGCGGTCAGGACCCTCAACGCCGGCGGCAAGCGGATGCGCCCGATGCTGGTCCTGCTCTGCGCCGGACCCGAAGCCGGGGACGCGGCAGTCAGGGCCGGGATCGCAGTTGAACTGGTCCACATGGCGAGCCTCGTCCACGATGACGTGCTCGACCGGGCTCCGCTCCGGCGCGGCCTGCCGACCGTCTACGCGAGTTCCGGCCGGGAGCGGGCGACCGCCCTGGGCGATCGGCTCTTCTCGACCGCCTTCCGGGTCCTGGTCGAGGGCGGCGATGCGGATGCCGTCACCCAGGTGAGTACCACCGCGGTCGACCTCGCCCGCGGCGAGCTTCGCCAGCGTGAAGGTGCCTTCAACATGAATCTGACCGAAAGCGACTACTTCGAGCGCTGTGGTCTCAAGACAGGCCGGCTCTTCGAGGCAGCCTGCATTCTCGGTCGCACCAGCACCGGGGGCGAGCCCGGCCCGATCGGCCTCTTCGGCCACCGCATCGGCCTCGCCTTTCAGCTGCTCGATGACGTGCTCGACATCGCCGGACCGCCGGAGCGGACCGGCAAGGCAAGGGGTACCGACCTGCTCGACGGCACCGTCACCCTGCCGCTGATCATCGCGACCGATTTCGATCCCGCCCTTGCCGCCCTCGACCTGCGGGACATGAACGAGGAATCGGCCGCCCTGGCCTGTGACCGGATCGAGGCAACCGGCGCCCTGGACGAGGTCCGCAGTCGGGCAATCGCCCTGATCGAGGAAGCCAAAGCGGGCCTGATCGGGGCCGGTATCGAGACTGAACAGCGCGAGTTGCTCGAGCTAATAGCCGACGGGGTAGTCCACCGCTACAGCTGAGCCACCAGCGCCGGGCTGGAGCGCTCAGTTTGGTCTGCCTGTTGTGGGATACTGCGCGCCACCATGGTGCTGAGCGACAAGACACTCCGGGAAGAGATCGACGCCGGCCGGATCGTGATCGATCCGTTCGAGGACGATCTGATCCAGCCGTCCAGCATCGACCTCCGGGTCGATGATCGCTACCGGGTCTTCAACAACTCGCGTTACCCGTACATCGATGTCAAGGACCCGATGGAGGACCTGACCGAACTTGTGGTTCCCGGCGAAGGTGAGCCGTTCATCCTTCATCCCGGCGAGTTTGTGCTCGGCCAGACCCTGGAGCGGGTCACCGTTCCGGATGACCTGGTCGCCCGCCTCGAGGGCAAGAGTTCGCTCGGCCGCCTCGGGTTGCTGATCCATTCGACCGCCGGCTTCGTTGACGCCGGATTCTCGGGCAACCTGACCCTGGAGCTTTCGAATGTCGCCAATCTGCCGATCACGATCTACACCGGAATGCCGATCGGTCAGCTTTCCTTCATGCGCATGGATCGGGCCGTGGATGTCGCTTACGGCTCAAGCGGCAAGGGCTCGAAGTACCAGGGTCAGACCGAGCCGACCGCCTCGCGCTATTACCTGAATTTCAAGGACTGATTCCTTCATCCCCGGTTGATCCGGGGCTGAAGTCGGATCACAGGTACGATTGGCGGACTGATGATTCCCAATATCGGCCCTCTTGAAATAGCGATCGTCCTGATCATCGCGCTGCTCGTATTCGGCCCGAAGAAGCTGCCGGATCTCGGCCGCTCGGTTGGTCGCGGGATCAGCGAGTTCAGGGATGGCCTCAGCAACATCGGCCAGGACCACGACGAAGAAGATGATGATGACGCCGACGACCATGAGCCGGCCGAACTGACACCGCCCCCAAAGGATGAGAAGCACCCTCTCCCGGGGGAGGAACCGGAAGTCACCGAGGTCACCGGCGAGGTCGTCCGCGAGAAAAACGACTGAGGTCCGGCCTTGGCGAAGCTGAAGCCGGTCCAGCATGACGAACAGCTGAGTCTCATCGATCACCTCGATGAGCTCCGCTCGAGGATCATCTATTCGCTGATCGCCCTGGCCACGGCCTTTGCCGTCTGTTTCTGGCAGAGCGACCGGATTCTCGATCTCGCTGCCGCGCCGCTTCCCGAGCAGTACCAGGCACTGACCGTGCTCGCCCCGACCGAGGCCTTCATGACCACGGTGACGGTCTCCTTGTACGCCGCGATCATCGTCGCGGCACCGTTCATCAGCTACCAGCTGTTCGCCTACATCCTTCCCGCCTTCTCGCCACGTGAGCGCCGGGCGATCATGCCGATGCTGATCGTCATCCCCCTGCTCTTCCTGGCCGGGGTTGTCTTTGCCTACTTCATCGTCCTGCCGGCCGCAATCAAGTTTCTGCTCAACTTCAACGAGGCAAACTTCTCGATTCAGCTTCGGGCACGCGAGTACTACTCGTTCTTCTCGATGACCCTGCTGGCGGGCGGGGTGGTTTTCCAGGTCCCTGTGATCGTTCTCGCCCTGGTGAGGCTGCGAATCATGACCGTGGCGCAGCTCCGGAAGAACCGCCGATACGCCTATCTGATCATCGCCGTTCTGGCTGCGGCGCTGCCCGGAGTGGACCCGATCTCGATGCTGATCGAGATGGTCCCACTACTGTTGCTCTACGAGTTGAGTATCTTGCTCGCTCGGGGGATCGGCGAACCCAAGGAGAGAGCCGGTTCCCAGACCCCTTCGATCCAGGAGAACTAGTCACGTGGCTGAAGAACCCGAACGCAACATGCTCTTCGACCTGAGAGGTCGTCGCAAGAGGGTGATTCAGGTCATCTATGTGATCCTGGCAATCATCATGGCGGCCAGCCTCGTGGTGATCGGCCTGCCCGGTGGTGTGAACCCGTTCAACAGCGGCAACGGCAGCATCAACCAGGATGCGGCCGAGGCCAACGTCGAACGGGCGAACGATCTCCAGCAGCGGCTTCAGACCCAGCCCAACAACGAAAACGTGGCCAAGGAACTGGTCCGGGCCCGCTTCTCGGCTGGACAGTCGCTCTATTCGATCGATAGCGAAACCGGTCAGACCGCGATCACCGACGAGGCGACCACCCAGCTTGAACTGGCTGCGGAAGCCTGGACGAAGTACGTGAAGATGAGCGACGGTCAGCCCGACCCCGAGGTCGCGCAGCTGATGGCCGGTGTCTTCTTCACCCTCTCCCAGGGTTCGACGGTGGCCCAGTTCCAGAACAACATCAGGGACGCGGCCAAGGCCCAGCAGATCGTCGCCGACCAGGCGGTGAAGGACGAGAAGAATGGCGGAGCCAGCGCTTCGAACCAGCTTTCGCAGCTCGCGATCTATCAGTACTACGCCCAGGACACGGCTGCCGCGGAGAAGACCCGCCAGCAGGCCCTGGCCTCCGCGAACTCGAAAACCGAGAAGCAGCAGATCACCCGGACCCTCAACGCAACCGAGAAGGACGCGGAGCGGGTCGGCAAGTTGATCAACCGGGCGATCAAGCAGGCTCAGAAGGACGGCGGCAAGTCGCTCCAGAACCCGCTCGGCGGCCTCGGTTCCGACACCTCGGTCGGCGGCACCACAACCCCCTGACCGGGACCACGCTTCAATGAG
>JAUPTY010000073.1 GCA_030917845.1 Actinomycetota bacterium
GTGCAGCCGTGGTGTGCCCGCTCGGGTAGTGGATCTCGATCGGGTAGCTGACCCCGAGCGCTCCCTGGAGCCGGGGATGGGCCATCACCAGTTTGAGCGCCTGAGTAGTCACATTGGCTAAGAGGATCACTGCGCCGGCCGCAATCAGATGCCAGGGCCGGTTCCAGGCGATCGCGAGGACGATCAGGCCGAAGAAGACCAGGGCGAGTGGTATCGGTTCGGCCAGATCCGCCCCGAACTCGCCCAGCCGTTCCATCCCCGAACCCTCGGCAGCGAGCAGATGCGATGTGACCCGGGCATCGAAAGTGCTGATCCGGGTCGACCCATAGAAAAGCAGCGCGAGCAGCGCCGTGCCACCAGCACAGAGAAGGGCGGCAACCAGCAGAGCGGGCACGGATCGCTTCATCCGTGAACCCTATGGAAAGGCTCAGGCCGGGGTGATGGCGCTGCGGCGTTCGGTGAAGGAGCGGTCGCGTCCTTCGGCGAGGGCGAATCGTTTGATCAGTTCGGTCCTCAGGTCTTCCGGCTTGATCACCGCGTCGATCACCATTTCCGAGGCGAGGTGGAGCAGGTCCACACCTTCGGCGTATTCCTTGCGCTTCTCGGAGACGAACTTCTCGCGCTCTTCCTCGCCCTCGATCGCCTGGATCTGGTTGTAGAAGACCGCATTGACGGCCGCCTGAGGCCCCATGACGGCGATTGAAGCGTTCGGCAGGGCGAGGCAGCAGTCCGGCTCGAATGCCGGCCCTGCCATCGCGTACAGGCCAGCGCCGTAAGCCTTGCGAACGACAACCGAGATTTTCGGCACCGTCGCCTCGGCCATGGTCGAGATCATCTTCGCTCCGTGGCGGATGATCCCCTGCTTCTCGACTGCCGTCCCGATCATGAAACCGGGTATGTCAGCCAGGAAAAGCAGCGGGATGTTGAAGGCATTACAGGTAGCGATGAAGCGGGCCGCCTTGTCGGCAGAATCAACGAAGAGTACGCCGCCCTTCTGCTTTGGCTGGCTGGCCACCACCCCCACGGCCTTGCCGTCGAGCCGTCCGTAGCCGACAATCAGTTCCTTCGCCCAGCGCTTGTGGACCTCGACGAAGCTGTCAGCGTCGAGGAGCGTGTCAAGCAGGAGGTTCATATCGAACGGCCGGTTCTCGTCGAGCGGGATTATTTCCTCGACCGATGTATTTGAAGCCGGATCTACAGGCTCGACATCCGGCACCTGATCACGCCAGCTTGTCGGCATGTAATCGAGATACCGGCGGCCGGTCTCGATCGCTTCCTCGTCGGTCTTGACCAGGAAGTGGCCGCAACCCGACTTGGAAGTGTGCATGCGGGCCCCACCCATTTCGTCGAGGGTGACCGTTTCACCGATCACCATCTCGGCCATCCGGGGCGAGCCCAGGTACATCGAAGCATTGCCGTCGCGCATGATCACGACGTCACAGAAAGCTGGGATATAGGCGCCGCCGGCAGCGCTCGGGCCGAAGAGGAGACATACCTGCGGCACCCGCCCGCTCATCTTGACCTCGTTGTAGAAGATCCGGCCAGCACCCCGGCGGCCGGGGAACATCTGGACCTGTTCGGTGATCCGGGCCCCGGCCGAATCGACCAGGTAGACCATCGGTATCTCGAGCTTCAGCGCCCGCTCCTGGATGCGCAGGATCTTCTCGACCGTCTTCGGACCCCAGGAGCCGGCCTTGACCGTCGGGTCGTTGGCCATCAGCGCGACCGGGCGATCCCCGACCAGGCCGGTTCCGGTGACCACACCGTCGGCACCGAGACCTTCCTTGTCCCAGTTGGCGAGCAGCGCATCTTCGACGAAGGTGCCTTCGTCGAGCAGCAGATCCACCCGCTCGCGGACCGGGAGTTTGCCCTGCTCCGCGGTCTTGACGTGATGCCGTTCGGGGCCGCCACCGAGGGCGGCCCTGAGAGCGGGATCGAGATCGACTTTGGTCAAGCCTGGTCCTTGACTAAAGGCCCGGGTTGACCGGGACCGGCTTCTCGCCTGAGTAGTCGTAAAAGCCGCGGCCCGACTTGACGCCGTAGAAACCGGCGGCGACCATTTTGCGGAGGGTCGGCGGGGCAGCGAAACGACGTTCGCGGAACTCGTCGAACATCACTTCCGAGATCGAATGGAGCGTGTCCAGGCCAACGAAGTCAGCCAGGGTGAGCGGCCCCATCGGGTGAGCGGCACCGCCCTTCATTGCGGCGTCGATCTCGTCGATGGCGCCGATGCCCTCCTCGAGGCCACGGATGGCATCCAGCATGTAAGGAACGAGCAGGCGATTGACGATGAAGCCGGCCTTGTCCTTGGTCTCGACAGTGGTCTTCTTCAGCTTCTCGCCGTAGGCGAGGCCGATGCCCATTGCTTCGGGAGAAGTGGTGACCGACTGGATTACCTCGAGCAGTGGCATGACCTGCACCGGGTTGAAGAAGTGGAGTCCGAGGAAATTGCTCGGGCGGGTGGTTGCGGCCGCCTGATTGATCACCGGCAGGGATGAAGTGTTGGTCGCGAAGTAGGCCTCGTCCTTGACGATCCCGTCGAGCTGCTTCCAGAGTTCGAGCTTGGTCTCGAGGTTCTCGGAGACCGCTTCGATCACGAGGTCGCAGTCAGCGAACTCGTTGAGGTCGGTGGTGGCGTTGATCCGGCCGAGCACTGCGTCAGCGTCAGCCTGTTCGATCTTGCCCTTGTCGACAGCCTTGCCAAGCTGCTTGGTGATCTTGCCAATGCCCTTGTCAAGCGCTTCCTGGCTGATTTCCGCGACTACGACGTCGTAGCCGGCCTGGGCACTTACCTGGGTGATACCGTGGCCCATCAGACCGCAGCCGACAACCCCAACCTTCTTGATCTCCATCTGGGGAGTTCCTCCTGTAGCGAAGTTCTTCAGCCCCCGGATCCGGGGGCGACCGGCTCCGGAGCCTATTCGATTAGAGCGGTTCCAGAGTGGTGATGCCGAAACCGAGGTCCAGGCAGAAGAGCCCGTACTTGGCGTATTTCTTGCCCATCTCGGCGCTGAGGGAGCAAGTGATACCGGGCCGGTAGGGGCTGCCCGCCCACGGCTTGCCGCCACCGCCGTTGCCCTTGCTCGAGTTCTTCAGGCACTGGCGCCTTTTCTTGCCTTTGAACTTGTTGCACTTCCTTTTCGCCTTGGCCGAAGCCGAAACGCCGGCACCGCCGGAAGCGCTGGCCTGGGCCGGAACGCCAATTGGACTCGCAATCAGTGCTGTAGCCGCGAGAAGGACGATTGCTGCCCGGAGTCGACTCATGACGCGGTGGCCGCCTCGATCCGGCTCCTCATTGCCATGCCGACAGCTTCCAGTCCCGAGGCGGGTCTGACCATGACGGTCATCTCGCAGATCTTGCCCCCATCGTTGAACTTCAGGATGTCGACCCCCTGGAGCTGTTTGTCCCCGACAGATGCCTCGAACTGGAGCACGGCGACCTCATCGGTCTCCACGTGGGCGATGTACCGAAAGTCCTCGAACACCTCGACCACATGGCCGAGCAGGAAGCCGAGCGCGTCGATGCCTTCGTAAGGCTGATGAACGAAGGGGCTGCGGAAGACCACGTCTTCGGTGAACAGATCCCTTCCCGACTCGAAATCCTTTGCTTCCGCCGCCGCCCTGAATCCGTCGCTCTTCATGCCGGGATCATAACCGGGCTGAAACACAGGAGAAAGCTGTTCCGTTCAGCGGCGCCCGAGGACAATGGTTTCCGTCGACATGGCTCCTAACGTCGCCAGTCGACCGGGCCCGCTTTGAGCACATGCGAGCCAAGCGGGCGGCCGAGTACCTTCTGGGCTTCCGCCGAGGCCTCGATCAACTTCGGCAGGTCGATCCCGGTTTCGATTCCCATCTCCCCGAGCATCGAAACCAGGTCTTCGGAGGCGATGTTCCCGGTGGCTCCGGCCGGAACGGGGCAGCCGCCCAGCTCACCGAAGCTTGACTCGAAGGAATTGATCCCCTCTTCGAGTGCGGCCAGGACGTTGGCTAAACCCTGGCCGCGGGTGTCGTGAAAATGGGCGGTCAGCTCGGCCTCTCCCAGACCCTCCTCAGCAAATCGCTCGCGCACTTCCGCGAAGAAGCGGCGGACCTGGATCGGATTGGCCATGCCGGTGGTATCCCCGAATCCAACCTCGACGCAGCCGGCCCAGGCCAGACGCAGAGCCAGACTGAGAACGTTTTCGACCGGAACATCGCCTTCGTATGGACAGCCGAAAGAGGTCGAGATGACTCCTTCGCAACGCAGTCCCGCTGCGGTTGCGACCGGGATAGTCTCTTCGAGGGCGGAGATCGATTCCTCGACGCTGCGATTCACGTTCTTCCGGTTGTGGGTCTCGGAAGCGGAAAGGAAGAAGTTGGTCTCGTCAAACCGGTCGCGGCGCTCGAGGGCCCGGTCGAGCCCTCTCCGGTTCGGGATCAACACGGAATAGGAAACGCCTTCCGGCCGGTCGATCCCGTCCAGCACCTCGTCCGCGTCGGCGAGTTGGGGCATCACGTCGGGACGGACGAAAGAAGTGACCTCGATCCGCTTCAGTCCGGTCGCAGCGAGCAGGTTGATCAGACGGATCTTGTCCCCGCTCGCGATCACCTCGGGCTCGTTCTGAAAGCCGTCCCGGGGCCCGACCTCGCGGATCCGCACTGATTGCGGGAAGCTCGATTCGTCCATCTTCAGGCCACGTTGAAGGAGATTGCCCGACGTTCGTGGGTGCCGACTCCGAGCGTCCGGTCGCCATCCTTGACCTCGACCGAGAAGCGGAACTTGCGATCGTCGATCACCTCGTCGAGTCGGGACCAGACCGAGCATTCGGTACCTTCGCCCGCTCCCGAGACATGCTTGATGCTTACCTCGAATCCAACTGTGGCGCTGCCTTCGGGCAGGAACTCCTGAATCAGCAGGGCGCAGTTCCGCTCCATCATGCCGATCATCCCGGGGGTCGAGAGAACTCCGGTTTCGAGCAAACCCCCGACATCGGTGATCAGCACCCCCTCGACCACGAATGTGTCCCTGCATTCAGTTCCAACCTTTTCGGCGATCGACATGGGCCAGAGCCTATATCGACAGGGCTGCCTGCCCGGTCTGGCGAATCACGGACCCCGCGGTGACCTAGACTGCGGCTCCGTGAGCGAGAACAATGAAGCACCCGTCATCCCTGTAATCGGCGGCACCGGAGCCCTCGGGTCCGGCCTAGCCAAACGATGGGCCGCCAGCGGCGCCAGGGTCGTAATCGGATCCCGAGACGCCAGCCGGGCTGCCGAGGCTGCCGCCAAGGTCGCCGAAGAGACCGGCGGAACCGTGGAGGGAATGAGCAATGAAGACGCGGCGAAAGCTGCCGATGTCGTCTTCCTGACGATCCCTTTCCGGAACCAGTCGGAGTACCTGACCAACCTCAAGGGATCGCTTACGCCCGGCCAGATCCTGGTCGACTGTTCGGTTCCGCTGGCTGCCACGATCAGCGGCAAGGCGACCCGGACGATCGGTGTCTGGCAGGGCTCGGCCGCAGAGCAGGCCCAGGAGATGGTGCCCGAGGGGGTCACCGTGGTTTCCGCCCTGCATACGGTCAGCGCCCCCGGCCTGGCTGATCTCGATCACAAACTGGGTGAGGACGTGCCGGTCTGTGGAGACAAGAAGGCCGACAAGGCTCGTGTAGCCGCGCTGATCTCCCGGATAGAGGGCCTTCGCCCCGTCAACGCGGGTGCCCTGGAGATCTCCCGGATCGTCGAACAGATAACGGCGCTCATGATCTCGATCAACATCCGGTACAAGACCCACGCCGGAATCGAGTTCACCAACTTGCCCGAAGCAGATCCCTTCTCGTGAAGGTAGCCCTGCTGGCCGGCGGTACCGGCGGGGCCAAACTGGCAGCCGGGATGCAGTCGGTGATCGGCAGTGACCTGACCGTAATCTCCAACACCGGCGACGACGTGGAGACGCTCGGGGTTTACGTCTCCCCCGACCCCGATCTCGTCACCTACTGGCTGGCCGGACAGGTCGACGAGGTGCGCGGCTGGGGCATCAAGGACGACAGCTTCGATGTGTTCCAGCGGATGGCCCGGTTTGGAGCGCCGGACTGGTTCTCACTTTCGAATCTGGATCTGGCCGCATGTCTGTACCGCAAGGACTTCATGCTTTCCGGCGGCAGGTTGACCGATGCCCAGGCCCAGATAGGCCGGGGAATGGGAATCGAAGCGAGGGTCCTGCCGATGTCAGACCAGCCGGTCCGGACGCGGATCCTCAGCAGCGGCGAGTGGAGGGGTCTGCAGGAGTATCTGATCCGCGAGGGTGGTCAGACCGAAGTCGAGGGGGTCGAATTGCAGGGGATCGAGTCCGCCGATGCCACCCCGGAAGTCATCGAAGCGATCACCGGTGCCGATCTGATCGTTATCGGCCCGTCGAACCCGGTAATCAGTATCGGTCCGATCCTGGCCGTGCCGGGAATCCGCCAGGCGATGATCGAGGCTCCGGCCCCGGTGATCGCGGTCAGTCCCTACGTTGCCGGCAAAGTGATCAAGGGACCGACCGACCTCTTCATGAAGGCGATCGACAGACCGACTACCGCGGCCGGGGTGGCTTCGCTTTACCAGGGCGTGATCGACGCGATGATCAGCGACGCAGGCGACCCTGACCCGCCGCCGACGGATGTCCGGTCCTTCTCGACCGAGACCTTCATGCACAGCGCCGAGAGCCGGGCGACCGTGGCCCGGGCGGTGCTGAAGGTCGGCGAGACGTTGACGACCTCTTGATTTCAGTCGCTGTAATCACCGCCAAGCGATTCACTGCCGCAAAACAGCGCCTGTCGGGAAGCGTCCCTGAAGCGAGGCGGCTGGCCCTGGTCGAAGCGATGCTCGGTGATGTGCTCGAAGCGGTTACGAGGGCGAGACAGGTGGATTTCACCGTGGTAATCACAGGTGAGGCGGCGGCCGCCGATCTCGCCTCGGGGTTCGGGGCCGAAGTGATTCACGATCCCGCTGATGTCGGCCATTCAGGAGCGGCAATGCTCGGGATTCAAAGGGCAAAGGAACTGCGGGCGGATGCAGCGGTCCTCTTGCCGGGCGACTGTCCGCTGCTCGAACCGCGCGAGCTGGACAGCCTGCTGACCGGCCTGCCGGATCCTTTCGTCGCGGTGGTGCCGGATCGCCACGGCACCGGAACCAACTCGATTGCGATGCGCCCGCCTGGGGTAATAGAACCTGCCTTCGGTGAAGACAGCTGCGAAAGACATCTGGGCCGCGCCCGCGCGGCAGATATCCCCCACACAACGGAAAGGGTTGACGGATTGGCTCTTGACCTCGACACTCCAGCCGACATCGTCGCCCTGACCACAAAGATCGAGATGAGCCGTGCCGCCGGTGGCAACCCGGCACCCCGGACCGCTGCCGTGCTGGGAATTTGATGTACGGCGCGAAGATCCTGCCGGTTGAGGATCTGCCCGAGGTGGTTGAGGCCTTCAACCTGGGAAAAGCGATTGCAGACCGGATCACGTTGATTGACAGAGACATCGTCGCGGTGTCCCAGAAGGTCGTCTCCAAATCAGAGGGCAGAGTAGTCAGACTCGATCAGACCGATCCCGGATCGGAGGCCGTTGCCCTGGCAGGCCGGACCGGAAAAGACCCCAGGCTGGTGCAACACATTCTCGACGAGAGCCGGGAACTGATCCGGGTCGACGAAGAGCGGGGAATCCTGATCACCGAGACTCACCACGGCTTCATCTGCGCCAACGCGGGCATCGACCAGTCGAACACCGCTGGCGAGGACGAGGTGATCCTGCTGCCCCTCGACCCCGACGGGTCGGCGAGGCGAATCCGGGTCGAGCTGGAGGCGGCTTCCGGAATCCGGTCAGCGGTGCTGGTCACCGACAGCTTCGGCCGGGCCTGGCGGCTTGGCCAGTCCGAGGTTGCGATCGGTTGCGCCGGGATTGACCCGCTCGATGACTGGCGGGGGCAGGTTG
>JAUPTY010000074.1 GCA_030917845.1 Actinomycetota bacterium
TGGGTGTAGTCCTCGAGGGAGTACATGCTCATGTCCTTGCCGTAGCCGGATTCGTTGTATCCGCCGTGGGGCATTTCGGGAGCCATGATGATGTGGTCATTGACCCAGACCGCTCCGAAGCGGAGGGCGTTGGTTACCCGCAGCGCGCGGCCGATGTCACGGGTCCAGACCGATGAGGCGAGGCCGTACTTGGTGCCGTTGGCCCACTTGATCGCTTCTTCCTCGTCGGTGAAGCGCTGGACTGTCATGGCCGGGCCAAAGATCTCGTTCTGGATCATTTCGTCGTCCTGCTTCAGGTCGGCGACCACGGTCGGCTCGACGAAGAAGCCGGGCAGATCGGCCTGCCGGCCGCCGGTGACCACCGAGGCATGCGACGGGGCCCGGTCGAAGAAGCCGGTGACATGCTCGAGCTGTTTGGCCGAATTGACCGGCCCGAGGGTGGTGTCGGCCGAATCGAGATCCCCCATCACGTAACCCTTCGCTTCGTTCGCGAGGCCGTTGACCACGTCGTCGTAGACCTTCGGTCCGGCGAGAATCCGGGTCGCGGCGGTGCAGTCCTGGCCGGCGTTGAAGAGGGCGGTGCCGGCGATCGTCTCGTAGACGACGTCGAGGTCGGCGTCGTCGAAGATCACCACAGGGGCTTTGCCCCCGAGCTCGAGGTGAACGCGCTTCAGGCTGTCGGCTGCTTCGCGGGCGATCCACTTGCCGGTTCCGATCGATCCGGTCAGCGAAACCATCTTGATGTCCGGGTGGCGGACCAGGGTCGATCCGGCCGGGTCACCGTGACCACCGATGAAGTTGGTCACCCCGGGCGGGAAGATCTCGGCACAGAGCCGGGCCAGTGTCGCGAGGGTGCTGACCGGGGTTGACTCGGCCGGCTTCAGGACCAGCGTGTTGCCGGTGGCGAGTGCGGGCCCGAGCTTCCAGGCGGCCATCATCAGCGGGTAGTTCCAGGGGGTGATCTGGGCAACCGGACCGATCGGCTCGCGACGGATGTACGAAGTGTGGTTCTCGACGTACTCCATCGCGGCCTTGCCCTCGAGATTGCGGGCGGCTGACGCGAAAAAGCGGAAGTGGTCGGCGGTGGTGGCCAGTTCCTCGTCGATGAAGGCCTGGCGGGGCTTGCCGGCATCGGCGGTCTCGAGATCGGTCAGCTCTTCGCCATTCTCCTCGATCGCATCGGCCAGTTTCAACAGCAGGTCCGAGCGCGTTTTCGGGCTGGAGTTCTGCCATCCGCCTTCGAAGGCGGCCTTGGCTGCTGCCACGGCGCGATTTACGTCTTCGGCTCCGGAGAGCGGAGCCTCGGCGATCACTTCACCGTTCGAAGGGTTGATTACTTCCTCCGAGCCACCGTCGACCGGGTCGACGAACTCGCCATTGATCATGTTCTGAAGCCGCAGCTTCTCGCTGATTGCCATCTCGCTCCTTGCTATCTGACTGGGTAAGCCGGGTCAGACCCAGCTGAGTGCTTCTTCTACCGGCACGTACTGCTGACCGGTGCCTTCGGCGACCCCTTCATGGGTCACGCTGCCTGCCGCTACGTTGATTCCGGGCCGGAGACCCGGGTCACGCTGCACCGCCGCCTGGATGCCGTTGTCGGCGAGGGCGAGGGCGTATGGCAGGGTGGCGTTGGTGAGGGCGCCGGTTGAAGTGATCGGGACTGCGCCGGGCATGTTCGCCACGCAGTAATGGATGATGCCGTCAACTTCATAGGTCGGATCCCGGTGGGTGGTCGGCCTCGAGGTTTCGAAGCAGCCGCCCTGGTCTATCGCCACGTCGACGATGACCGCGCCGGGCTTCATCATCTTCAGCTGCTCGCGCTTGATTACCCAGGGGGCCCGGGCACCGTGGACGAGGACGGCGCCGATCACCAGATCGGCCTTCGGCAGGAGTTCCTCGACTGCGAGGGTGGTCGAATAGACCGTCGAAGCCTCGCGGGCGTAGTGCATGTCGAGTTCACGAAGGCGATCGAGAGAACGATCGAGAATGAAGACGTCGGCCGCCATGCCCATCGCGATGAAGGCGGCGTTGGTGCCGACCACGCCGCCGCCGATCACCACGACATTCGCGGCCGCCACACCGGGGACGCCCCCGAGCAGCACGCCACGCCCGCCGAGCGGCTTTTCCAGCATGAAGGCACCGGCCTGGGTTGCGATCCGGCCGGCGATCTCGCTCATCGGCGCCAGCAGGGGCAACCGGCCGTTCGCGTCCTCGACCGTTTCGTAGGCCACGCAGGTGGCGCCCGACTTCATCAGCCCCGCGGTCTGGTCCGGGTCGGGGGCGAGGTGGAGGTAGGTGAAGAGAAGATGTTCGGGCTTCAGCATCTCGATCTCCGATGCCTGAAGTTCCTTCACGTGGAGGATCATCTCCGCCGTGTCGAAGACCGCCTGGGCGTCGGGAAGGATCCTCGCGCCCTGTGCCTCATAGGCGGAATTGGTGATCGCACTGCCTTCGCCGGCCCCGTTCTGGATCAGTACTTCGTGGCCATGCTCGACGAACTCGCGCACCCCGGCCGGCGTGATCGCCACCCGGTACTCGTCCTGCTTGATCTCCTTGATGACGCCGACCTTCATGAATTACCTCGTCCTCTCTCGTGGTCTGCCGGGCAGGGTATTGCTGGTGGGTCAGTTCCTCATCATCTGTGAGGCTTCGGTCAGTACCGGCCTCAGAACGTCGTGGATCTCCTCGAACTGTTCGGGGCCGCAGATCAGCGGCGGCGAGAACTGGATCACGGGGTCGCCACGATCGTCGGCCCTGCAGATCAGCCCGCGTTCGTAAAGTGCCCCGGACAGGAAGCCACGCAGCAGCTTCTCCGATTCCTCGTCGTTGAAACTCTGCTTGGTCCCCTGGTCCTTGACCAGTTCGATCGCCTGGAAGTAACCGGCGCCGCGCACGTCACCGACGATCGGGATGTCCCGCAGTGACTCGAGCATTTCGCGGAAGCCACCTTCGTTGGCCCGGACATGACCGCAGAGGTCCTCGCGTTCGAAGATCTCGATATTGGCGAGGGCGACTGCCGCGGCAATCGGATGGCCGGCGAAGGTGAAGCCGTGGGCGAAGGAACTGGTGCCCTCCATGAACGGCTCGGCAACCTTGTCGGAGGCAATCATCGCGCCCATCGGGATGTAGGCAGAGGTGAGGGCCTTGGCCGAGGTGATGATGTCGGGCTGGTAGTCGAAACGCTCGCAGCCGAAGAAATGGCCGAGGCGGCCCCAGGCGCAGATCACTTCGTCGGAGATCAGCAGGACGTCGTACTTGTCACAGATCTCGCGGACCCGCTGGAAGTACCCATCGGGCGGGACGAAACAGCCGCCGGCGTTCTGGACCGGCTCGAGGATTACCGCGGAAACGGTTTCCGGACCTTCGAAGAGGATCCTTTCCTCGATCGCGTCAGCGGCCCAGACCGGTTCGCGATCTTCCGGCCAGCGATAGATGTTGGTGTTGGGCACATGGCAGCCACCGGGGGCAAGCGGCTCGAACTGGCTGCGCAAGTCGGTCACGCCGGTCGCGGAGAGAGCGCCGAGGGTGGTGCCGTGGTAGGCGACCTCGCGGGCAATGTGCTTCGCCTTCTGGCCGTTGCCGCGCATCCGGTGGTAGTTGCGGGCCAGCTTGAGCGCCGACTCGACCGCTTCACCGCCGCCGCTGGTGAAGAAGACGCGGTTGAGATCACCCGGGGCCAGCGAAGCGATCTTCGTGGCGAGCTCGATCGCCCTGGGATGGGCGTAGCTCCAGATCACGAAGAAGTCGAGCTCCGCACCCTGGCGGGCAGCTGCCTCGGCGAGTTCCGTGCGGCCATGGCCGGCGTTTACGCAGAAGAGACCGGAGAGTCCGTCGAGGTAACGCTTGCCGTGGTCGTCATAGACATACGCACCCTCGCCCCTGGTGATGATCGGGATTTCGGAAGTCTCGCTGTAACCGCCCATGCGGGAGAAGTGCATCCAGAGATGGCGTCGGGCCTGCTCCTGAAGATCTGTCTCGATACCGGTCTGATTGCTCGTGGCGGTGGACACTGGCACTCCTCCTTGGGTCATCGGCCCGGGACGCGGGCCACGCAGCCCGGTTGAAAAGGCCACGGTGGTTTCTGACCCCACCCTATGTCCGCAACAACTGTCAGGCAAGCCGACGAAACGTAAAAAGATCCTCCGAACCCATGACCACTCGTATTCCGGGTTGGCAGCCGCCGCCGGTAGGACTAGGTTCTGCGCATGGAGAGTTCAGAGGTTTCTTCTCGTCCAGAGCCTGCCGTCCCCAATTCGGGCGACGAACCGCACCTCAAAGGCGATGCGATCACATTCACCGACGGGCTGGCGATCGCCCTCGCTTCAACGGCCCCGGCCTATTCGCTGGCCGCGGTTATCGGCTCGATCGTCGTGCTGGTCGGGCTGCAGGCTCCGGCAGCGCTGCTGGTCGCCTTCGTGCCGATGTTCTTTATCGCTGCGGCCTTCTATTACATGAACAAGGCCGACCAGGACTGTGGCACCAGTTTCTCCTGGGTCACCCGGGCGATCGGACCCCAGTCCGGCTGGATCACCGGCTGGGCGATCTGCGTGACTGGCATCCTCGTGGTTGGCTCGCTTGCCGACGTCGCGGTCTACAGCTTCTTCGACCTGATCGGAACCGACGGGCTGATGAACAGCACCGCCGCCGTCACTGCGGGTGCGGTGCTGCTGATGATCGTGATGACCGGGGTCTGTATCTGGGGCACCGAAATCTCGGGCAACCTCCAGAAGGTCCTGATGGTGGTCCAGATCGTGCCGCTGCTCCTCTTCGTCGTGGTAGCCCTCTACAAGGTCCTGAGTGGTGACGGACCCGCCGGGTCGATTGACCCCTCGCTCACCTGGTTCAACCCCTTCGAGATCCCGGCCGGCGCTCTCTCCGGCGCGATGTTGCTCGCGGTCTTCATCTACTGGGGCTGGGAAAGCGCGGTCAACCTGAACGAGGAAACCGAAGGTGACGCCGACAAGCCCGGCCTCGCCGGGGTGATCTCGACCGCACTGCTGCTCTTCACCTACCTCGGAGTCGCGACCGCGATCGTCGCCTGGGGTGGCGTCTCGGGTGCCGAACAGTTCGACGACGACGCGGCGATCCTCGCCACCTACGCGAAGGAGATCCTCGGCGGCACGGTCGGCCTCCTGGTCCTGCTTTCGGTGGTCGTCTCCGCACTCGCCTCCACCCAGACGACGATCCTGCCCGCTTCGCGCACCTCGCTTTCGATGGCCCGCGCGGAGGCGATGCCCCATGCCCTCGGCGAAATCTCCGGCCGCTTCTTCACCCCGGTCGTTTCGACCGTGACGATCGGAGCGCTGGCGATCATCTGGTACGTGCCGTCGAAACTGATCAGCGAAAACTTCCTCTTCGATTCGCTGTCTGCGCTTTCGCTGATGATCGCCTTCTATTACGCGATGACCGGTTTCGCCTGCGCCTTCTATTACCGGCGCGAGCTCTTCAAGTCGGTCAAGAACCTGCTCTTCATCGGCGTCGCGCCGGTGGTTGGTGCTCTTCTTCTCACCTACCTGTTCTTCAAGTCGCTGATTGACTGGACCGACCCGGCGAACTCCTACACCGGCGCATCCTGGTTCGGGTTCGCACCGCCGGCGATCATCGGGGTCGGGTTCCTGCTGCTCGGGGTGATCCTGTTGTTCGCCTGGCGAATCCACCAGGAGGAGCCCTTCTTCAAGCGGCGTCGTGAGATCGCCGATCCGGGCTTGCTGAAGGGCAAGGTCGAGCCGGCCGCCGCGCTTTCGGGGCCCGACTCCTGAGGCGCTCATAGCGCCCCTCCGCCGGCGCGCGATTGGACATCGGGACTGCCAGTCACCGTGCATTTGGACATTTCGTGGTTGCGAGACCCCCCTGCTTTCGCATACGGTTCAACCGTTGTCCCCGGTGCCGGAATGTTTCAGGCACCGTCTGTCCACCTGAGAGAGGGGTTCGATGGAAGGCTCGCCAGATCTACCACCGACCGATCCGGAAGCGGATCAGCCGGAGGCCAACGCCGGGAATTCCGCGGGCTCAAGGTCTGGGAGCGGGGGCGTCAATCTCGAAGGGGTCAGCAAGCGATTCGGTGACTTCACCGCAGTAAGGGAGATGGACCTCGACATCGCGGACGGGGAGTTCTTCACCATGCTCGGACCGTCCGGTTGCGGAAAGACCACGACCCTGCGGATGATCGCCGGCTTCGAACAGCCGAGCTCCGGCAAGGTGCTGATCGACGGCACCGACGTGGCCGGCCAGCCGGCTTACAAACGCCCGACCAACACGGTGTTCCAGTCCTACGCGCTCTTCCCCCACATGACCCTTGAGGAGAACGTCGGTTTCGGCCTGAAGCGCAAGAAGGTGGGCAAGGCCGAGATCAAGCAGCGGGTCGCGAACGAGCTCGAGCGGGTCGGGCTTTCACGCGAAGCCAAGCGCAAGCCCAATCAGCTTTCCGGCGGCCAGCAGCAGCGAGTCGCACTCGCCCGCGCCCTGGTCAACCTGCCGAAGGTGCTGCTGCTCGACGAGCCGCTCGGCGCCCTCGACCTCAAGCTCCGCAAAGGCCTTCAGGTCCAGCTCAAGCAGATTCAGCGTGACGTCGGCATCACCTTCGTCTACGTGACCCACGATCAGGAAGAGGCGCTCACCATGAGCGACCGGATCGCGGTCATGAACGAAGGACGGATCGAACAGTGCGCCGATCCTGAGACCGTCTACGAGCGTCCGGCAACCACTTTCGTCGCCGGCTTCATCGGAGTTTCCAACCTGATGCCCGCCGTCGCATCCGGACCGAACGAAATCAAGCTCGACAACGGCACCAGCGTTCCGACCCCGGATGCCGCCCGTTTCTCGACCGGCGAGAAGTGCTTCGCCGTGATCCGGCCCGAGAAGCTGACCGTCGCCCTCGAAGGCGACGCCCCGAGTGACCAGCCTGGCGTCGACGGGGTAATCGAAAGTTCCCTTTACCTCGGCACCGCGACCCAGCTCGCCGTACGGGTCGCCGACGCCGTGTCGATGACAGTCCTTGTCCCCAACGCCTCCGAGGAAGAGCGTCAGCGCCTTCCCGGCGGCGGCGCAAAGGTACGCCTCAACTGGGTACCTGAACACATGCATCTTGTCGCCGAGTCCCCCTCGGGACCCGCGACTGACCCAACGCCCACCGCAAACGTCACCGAAGGAGTCAAGTAATGACCGAAAGCACGACAAAACTAGCCCGACTGCTTTTCCTCGCAGTCCTGGCCCTGACCGCATCAATGGTTCTGGTCGCCTGCGGGGGCGGCGGAGGTATCGACGAAGGTTCGGACAACTCCGATGTGACCACGGCTTCCGGCGGTGATCCGCAGGGCTCGCTGAAGATCTCGAACTGGCCCCTCTACATCGATGGCGCCACGATCAAGAACTTCCAGAACGAGACCGGGATCAACACCAGCTACACCGAAGACGTAAATGACAACAACGAGTTCTTTGGCAAGGTCCAGCAGCAGCTCGCCCAGGGCGATTCCGGCGGTCGCGACATCATCGTGGTGACCGACTGGATGGCCGAGAAGATGTACAACCTCGGATACATCCAGAATCTCGACAAGGCCAAGATTCCGACCGTCGAGGAGAACATGCTGCCGAGCCTGCGCAGCCCTTCGTTCGACCCTGACCGCAGCTACAGCGTTCCGTGGCAGTCGGGCATGACCGGACTCGTCGTCCGTACCGACCTCGCCCCGGATGTGAAGTCGATCAACGACCTCTTTGACCCCAAGTACAAGGGCAAAGTCACGCTGCTGACCGAGATGCGGGACACCGTGCCACTGATCATGGCCGCCGACGGGATCGATCCGGTTGACGCGACCACGCAGGACTGGCTCGACACGATCGACAAGATCAAGGAGAACGTCGACAACGGCCAGATCCGCCGCTTCACCGGCAATGACTTCGTCCAGGATCTCGCCAAGGGTGATGTCGTGGCAGCGATCGG
>JAUPTY010000075.1 GCA_030917845.1 Actinomycetota bacterium
GCCGTCTGCCTTGAGGCTGAGGACGGAGCTGCCGTCCATGCCGATGCCGGCGCCTTCGACTTCAACGTTGAGCAAGACCTCGTTGGTCACGCCGCGGAGGGTCAGGTTTCCGGTGACCTCATAGTTCTCGCCGTCGGTCTTGGTGACTCCGGTCGAGACGAAGCTGCCCTTGGGGTGACTCTCGACGTCGAAGAAGTCGGGGCTCTGGAGATGCCCGATCAGCTGCTTCTCCGGAACGTCAACGCTCGCCACTTCGATCGAGCCTTCGATTCCCTCGATGCCACTGTCGCCGACCGTGATGTTTCCTTCGAAATCACCAAAGCTGCCGCGGAAGGTGGAGATGCCGAGGTGCTTGACCTCGAAGCCGACCTGCGTGTGGACGGGGTCGATGCCGTATGTGCCGGTTTCGATTCTTACTGTCTGTTCGGTGGTGCTCATTTTGTTTCCCTTCGTTGGTACTGCCGTTTGCTGAAGTTGATTGCTCAATCGTTGCTTGAGCAACTGTTGTGTGGACACCGTACCAGATTTAGTTGCGTTGTCAACTACTTCCGCTACAATGTGCTTCATGGCACAGGCAACGGCGACAGAAACAGACCAGGTGGCAACGCCCGATTCGGCTCATGAAGAGGCGTTCCTTGCCATGCGCAGCACCTACCTGCTGATCTCGGAGCGCTTCGAGAAGGAGCTTGCGGAGGCCGGTCTGCCGGACCTCGGCTTCTTCGGAGTGCTGCTCGCCCTGAGCGAAGCGCCCAAGCCGAGCCGTCCCAAGGACCTGCTCTGCAAGGTCAACGTGACCAAGAGCGGACTGACCCGGCTCGTCGACCGGATCGAGAAGGCCGGTCTTGTCGAACGGACCTATTGCCCCTCGGACCGGCGGGGCACCTTCCTCGTGATCACCGACGAAGGCCGGGAAACCCTGGCCCGGATGCAGCCGGTGAGGGAACGGGTGTTCAGGGAATCCTTTGTCGACCTGGTCGAAACCGAGGACGCCGAAACGGTGGCCCGGGTGATGACCGAAGTCTCCAACGGCATTTACGAATCGCTCAACGCCGACGGTTCCTGCGATACCGAGGCTTAACTGCAGTCGGGCCGGTCTTCGCCGGCCCTCCGGGTTTAAACCCGCCCCTCCCACTCGAAGCAACTAGTGGTTGGGAGGGGCTCCGCCTGAAGTTCCATCTTCCTCGTTGAGGAGGTCGGCTTCGGCGGGGATGACTTTGGTCTCCGGGTCGGCTGGTTCGGGGGTGGCGGATGCCTTCGGGGCAGCGGCGGCGGGCTGGGGTGGGTGATCTCGCTCGAAGGGCGGGAAGGTTGACTGGTCCGGCTGGGCTTCCCATTGCTGGATAACCGGCAGCCGCCACATCAGGCTGGCGGCAACCAGGCCGAGGGCGGCGGCGAGCATGGCGATGAACCACTGCGAGGCGCTCAGCATGGTCATCTCGAAGAACTCGCGCAGCTGCGGCACCGCCAGGATTCCGGCGAAGAGCGCCCCGAGTCCGGCGATCATCGCCAGCATGTAGCTCTGGATGGCGATGTGTTCCCGACCCGGTCCGCGTTCCAGCAACAGCACGAAGCAGAAGCCAAGGATGATCAGAGTCGTGGTCGCAGCGGTGCGGCCCTCCTCGAGGCCGCCTCCGAAAACAACATCGATCAGGAAGAAGGAGAGGATCGAGGCGAGGGCGGTGGCCAGCCCGGCAGGAAGCGCGAAGGCACCCAGGGCTCGCAGCAGGCGGCCACGGTAGAGCGGGCCGTCAGAGGGGGCGAGGGCGAGCACGAATGAGGGGATGCCGATCGTCAGAAATGCGGCGAGAGTCAGGTGCCGCGGCAGGAAAGGGAAGGCGAAGCCAGGCACCGAGACCAAGAGGATCAAGGTGGCCGCGTAGACCGATTTGGTCAGGTAGAGCCGTCCGAGGCGGTGAATGTTGCGGGCGATCCGCCGGCCTTCGGCGATCGCCTCGGGCAGGCGCTCGAACTGGTTTTCCAGAAGAACCACATCAGCGACGCTCTTGGTCACCTGGCTGCCGGAACCCATCGCGACCGCCATGCGGGCACTCTTCAGGGCGGGGACATCATTGACCCCGTCGCCGATCATCGCCGTGTATGCCCCGGCGTCGGAAAGGGCGGTGACCAGGTCCCGCTTTTGTTCGGGGCGGATCCGGCAGAAAATCGTGTTGGCGGCAGCGACCTCGGCCAGCTCCTCGGGATCCTCGGGAAGCTCCGAGCCCTCGATCACCCCGGCGTCGGCCGGGATACCAACCGCCGCGGCAACCGCGGTGACCGTTGCTCGGGCATCACCCGAGATCAGCTTCAGGGCGACGTCCTCGCTTCGCATCAGTTCGAGGGTCTCCTCGACCCCGGGACGGAGGTTCTCCCGCAGCACCACCAGGGCCACCGGCTCGAGCCCTTGCGGGTGGCCATCGGCTCCGCTTTCCGGCAGGGGGGATGCGGTTCTGCTCAGGGCCACGACCCGGCGGCCGGCCTGCGTCTCCTCTTCGAGCCGTGCGGCGAGCGGCGGATCCAGAACCAGCGCTCCGGAGGCGATCATCAGGTCGGGGGCACCAAGGACCAGACTGTGTCGCCCGTCGGGCCCGCTGAAGGTCAAGGCGCTCCACTTCCATTCGGAGGAGAAGGCAACCTCGCCGACCACCGGCTCGGCCTCGCCCGGAAATTCCTCACCGATTGCCTCGAGGGTCAGGTTGCGGTCACCGGCGCTGGCCGCATAGCGACCGAGTTCCCGGCCGGCCATGTTCATCCCGGCTAATTCGGCCGGGATCACCTCGACCACGGTCAGCTCGCCGTCGGTCAGGGTGCCGGTCTTGTCGACGCAGATCGTGTCCACCGAGGCCAGCGATTCGGTCGCACTCATCTGCTGGACCAGCGTCGCCCGGCGGGCCATCTTCACGGCAGCGACCGCGAAGGTCACGCTCATCAGCAGAACCAGTCCTTCCGGAATCAGCGTGATCAGTCCGGCGGTCGCTGTCTGGGCGGCCTCGACCAGTTCCACCTGACGAATCACCAGCGACCCGATCAGCAGCGCCGCAAGCGGCAGCAGGACCCAGGTGCAGACGAGGATCACCTGATTGACCTCCTTCTCTAGCGGAGAAGGCGGATGGCGGAAGGCCTTGGCCTCACCGGCGATCTTGCCGGCGTAGCTTTCCTCGCGGACGGCGGTGACCTCGTAGAAACCGGAGCCGGAGATAACGAAGCCGCCGGAGAAAACTTCTTCCCCCGGTTGCTTGCCGATCGGATCGGACTCGCCGGTAAGCATCGACTCGTCGACGGTGAGTCCGCGGGTGGTTACCACCCGGCCGTCGGCGACCACCTGATCGCCGGGCGAAAGGCGGATCAGGTCACCCGGGACGACCTCGTCGGACAGCAGTTCCAGGGCCGCCCCGTCGCGGATCACTTCGGCTCGGGGTGCGACCAGCACGGCCAGTCGGTCGAGGGTCTCCTTCGCCTTCAGCTCTTGCCGGATCCCGATCCAGGTGTTGATGATCGCGATCAGGCCGAATATCGCGTCGGCCCAGAGGCTCAGAGAGAGAATCAGGACGAAGAAGATCCCGATGATCAGGTTGAAAAGCGTGAAGACGTTGCCGGCGATGATGCTCGAGGTCGAACGTGATGAATGCGGCTGGGCCGGACCGAGTGCGCGCAGGCGCTCAGCCGCCTCGGAGGAGGTGAGGCCGTTGCCGGGATCACTGGAGGGAAGGACCTGGGTGGCGGTTTCGCTCACGGGTTGATTCTTACTGGTCGGGCGAGTGGGCCGCCCAACGATCCCGTCGCGGTACAAATACGGGATTTGTTCACTTGGGATAGTCTGCGCCCATGTCGCTAAAGCTCGGGTTGTACCTCGGTTACTGGGGCATCGGCCCCAAGGGTGAAGACGCCATCGACGCGGTGAAATTCGCGGAGGATGTCGGCTATGAATCGGTGTGGGTCGCCGAGTCGTACGGATCGGATTGCGTGAGCGTCCTGGCCTGGCTCGCCGCCCAGACCGAGAAGATCAATCTCGGCGCCGCGATCATGCAGGTGCCCGCCCGCCCGCCGGCCGCCGCAGCAATGGCCGGCGCCACGATTGACACGCTTTCCAACGGCCGCTTCATGTTCGGCTTCGGTCCTTCCGGCCCGCAGGTTTCCGAGGGCTGGTATGGCGTTCCGTACAGCAAGCCCTGGGGCCGTACCAAGGAATACGTCGAGGTGGTCCGCGAGATCATCGCCCGCGAAGAGAAGGTCAACCACCAGGGCGAGCATTACCAGCTGCCTCTGCCGGACGGTCAGGGCAAACCTTTGAAGCTCAACTTCCGCCCGCTTCGCAACGAGATCCCGATCTTCCTCGGGGCGATCGGCCGCCGGTCGGTCGAGATCGCGGCCGAAGTGGCCGACGGATGGATCCCGATTTTCTTCAGCGTCGACAAGTTTGAAGAAGCCTGGGGCGAACACATCGAAAAGGGGCTCGCCGCCGGTGGCCGCACCCGCGCCGACCTCGAGATCTCGCCTTCGGTCCAGGTTGCGATCGACGGTGACCTTGAAGCCGCCCGCAACACGGTCCGGATGGGCCTGGTCCTCTACCTCGGTGGCATGGGTTCGAAGAAGACCAACTTCTACGTCGACCTTTCGCACCGCTTCGGATTCGGTGATGTTGCCGACGAGGTCCAGGAGCGTTTCCAGTCCGGAGACAAGGAAGGCGCTTTCAAGGCCCTTCCGGATGAACTGGTCAACGCGGTCTCCCTTATCGGCACCGAAGAAGAGGTCTCGGAACGGCTGGGTCGTTTCCGTGAGAACGGAATCGACCGTCTGATCGCGACTCCGGTCCACCCGGAAGTCGATCAGATGCGGCACACGGTCGAGCGCCTGGCGGCTCTGACCAAGGACTAGGACAGACGATCGACGGGTCCGAGGCACGCCGGAGACCCCTCATTCGTTCAATTCCCATAATCTGAGTCGGCCTTGTCCATGAAGATCGGTGTACCCAGAGAAACTGCTGAAGGGGAGAACCGGGTTGCCCTGGTTCCCGAGTCGGTCAAGTCGCTCCTCAAGCGTGAGGGCGTCGAGATCGTCGTCGAGTCCGGAGCCGGCGATGTTGCCGGTCATCCCGATTCCCAGTACACGGAGGCCGGAGCAACGGTCGGCTCGCATGCCGACGTCCTGGCGACTGACCTGATCCTTCATGTTTCTCCGCTCGGATCCGTGGAAATCGGCGAGCTGAGGCAGGGCCAGTACCTGATCAGCCATCTTTCCCCGCTGACCGACTCGGAATCGAACCAGGCGCTGGCCTCGGCCGGAGTCACGGCACTGGCGATGGAACTGATCCCGCGGACCACCCGGGCTCAGGCAATGGACGCACTTTCTTCCCAGGCGACCGCCGCCGGTTACGCCGCGACCCTGATCGCCGCCCGTGAGTCGGGCAGCTTCTGGGGCATGTTGACCACCGCTGCCGGCACGATCCGTCCGGCCCGGGTGCTGGTGCTCGGCGCCGGTGTGGCCGGACTGCAGGCGATCGCCACGGCCAAGCGACTGGGAGCGATCGTGACCGGATTCGACATCCGCCGCGCTGCCTGGGAGCAGATCGGCTCGCTAGGTGGCCGTCCGCTCGAACTCGACTTCATTCCCGACGCCGAGGACGAGGGCGGCTACGCCCGTCCCCTGACTGACGAGGAAAACCAGCAGGTCCGTGACGCGCTTGACGAGAACGCCGCCCGACAGGACGTGATCATCACCACCGCTGCGATCCCGGGTCGTGCCGCCCCGACCCTGATCACCGCCGCCGGCGTGGCGAACATGGGCCCCGGTTCCGTGATTCTCGACCTGGCGGCCGAGACCGGTGGCAACTGCGAACTGACCGAGCCCGGCCAGACCGTGATCAAGGACGGCGTGAAGATCGTCGGTCCGAAGAACCTCGCCTCGGAACTGCCGGGCCACGCCTCGCAGCTCTACGCCAAGAACCTCGAGAACCTGCTCGGTCTGATGATCACCGAAGAAGGCGCTCTCACCCTGAATTTCGAGGACGACATCATTGATGCCGCGACGATCACCCACGATGGTGAGATTCGCGGAGAGAGGACCGCCCGCTGATGGACCTCGTAACCGAGATAACCATCCTCGTTCTGGCCGCCTTTGTCGGCTTCGAGGTGATCTCCAAGGTGCCAACCACACTTCATACGCCGTTGATGTCGGAGACCAACGCGATCCACGGCATTGTGCTGCTCGGCGGCCTGATCGTCGTCGGCTACGCGGATAGCACCCTCGACGAGATCATCGGTTTCATCGCGATCGTCTTCGGCACGATCAACATCGTCGGCGGCTTCATGGTCACCGACCGGATGCTGGAGATGTTTGGCCCGAAAAAGAAGAAGCCGGCCCCGGCCGAGGTGGCTGACGAATCGAAGGCCACCGACTCGATGGAGGCTGGCTCGTGAGTGCTCCTCTGGCGGCGCTGTCGCCGGATTCGGCGATTGTCGCGATCCTCTACATCCTCAGCTTCTCGCTGTTCATCTACGGTCTCAAGCTCGGCACCCACCCGACCTCCGCCCGTCGCGGCAATCTGGTCGCTGCGGTCGGTATGGCGATCGCCGTCGCCACCACCCTGGGCCTGAAGGGGATCGGCAACTGGGGCATCATCATCGCCGGTATCCTGGTCGGCACGATCATCGGAGCGGTTGCTTCGAAGCGGGTCAAGATGACCGAGATGCCGCAGATGGTCGCGCTCTACAACGGGCTCGGCGGCGGTGCCATCGCCCTGATCGCCTGGGCCGAGTACCGCCACTGGGTCCACCAGGGCGAAGTCCTGAAGGACGAGGTCAGCAACCTCTTGACCATCCATAGCGGTATCCCGGGCGGGGCGATCACATCGCTCGAGGGCCCCTCTGTGCCGCTGGAAGTGATGATTCCGACTTTGCTCGCCATGATCGTCGGTTCGATCTCGTTCTGGGGCTCCAATGTTGCCTTCGGCAAGCTCCAGGAGCTGATTCCCAGTCAGCCGATGGGCCTGCCGGGGCAGAAGATCATCAACGGAGTGCTCCTGCTCGCACTGATTGCCGGTTGTGTGGTCCTCGGGATGAACGCCGAGTACATGGACCTCAACCAGCCCCTGTTCATCCTCATGCTGGTCGGCGCCGCAGTGCTCGGCGTGATGGTCGTGATGCCGATCGGCGGGGCTGACATGCCGGTCGTGATCTCGCTACTCAATGCCTTTACCGGTCTGTCCGCGGCAGCCGCGGGTATCGCCCTTGACAACACGGCCCTGATCGTCGCCGGCACCCTGGTCGGCTCTTCCGGCACCATCCTCACCCTTGAGATGGCCACCGCGATGAACCGTTCCGTGGCCAACATTCTCTTTGCAGGATTCGGATCCCCGGCCACCGGTGGCGGCGGAGACCAGGAGCAGCGCCCCTACCGGTCGATGAACGCCCAGGACGCGGCCATCCAGCTCGCCTACGCCGACTCGGTCGTGATCGTTCCCGGTTACGGTCTTGCCGTTGCCCAGGCCCAGCATGCGGTCAAGGAAATGGCCGACGAGCTGAACAAGAAGGGTGTGACCGTCAACTACGCGATCCACCCGGTCGCCGGACGTATGCCTGGCCACATGAACGTGCTGCTGGCCGAGGCCGACGTTCCGTACGAACAGCTCAAGGAGATGGACGAAATCAACCCCGATCTGCCGCAGACCGACGTCTGCGTTGTGATCGGTGCGAACGACGTCACCAACCCGGCGGCCAAGACTGACGAGTCCAGCCCGATCTACGGCATGCCGATCATCGAGGTAGACGAAGCCCAGCAGGTCCTCGTCCTCAAGCGTTCGATGAGCGCCGGTTTCGCCGGCATCGACAACGACCTCTTCTACAACGAAAAGACGGCGATGGTCTTCGGCGACGCCAAGGGCACCGTTCAGGACATCGTCACGGAGCTCGGCAACCTGTAGGT
>JAUPTY010000076.1 GCA_030917845.1 Actinomycetota bacterium
GACACGGCGCCTGACGGTTCGCTGAAGGTAGTGCTGGAGTGGGCCTGGGGAAGGTCCGCCACCAGCGCAGGCTGAGCTGATGCGAGTTGGCTGAAAGAATTCCGCGTGACCAGAGCCTGAGCCGGATTTATGGCTCGGGAGCTCTTTTTGCTGCGGCCTACGGCAACGTCGGTTCGTCGATCTATTACGCCCTCGGCGTAACCGCGGCCTTCGCCCTCGGGCTGACTCCGGTCGCCTTCATGATCGCCGGCCTGATTTTCATCTGTACGGCAGCTACCTACGCCGAGGCGACCGTGATGTACCCGGAGGCAGGCGGGTCATCGTCCTTCGGACGCCACGCTTTCAACGAGCTGGTCAGCTTCATCGCCGCCTGGGCGCAGATGCTGAATTACACGATCACGGTCGCAATCTCGGCCTACTTCGTGCCGCATTACCTGGCCGTCTTCTGGCCCGCCCTGGGGGAGAGTCCCGGCGACATCATCGGCGGTGCCGTGGTGATCGCCTCTCTCGCCTGGCTGAACGTCCGCGGCGGCCAGGAGTCGGCTCGGCTCAACATCATCCTCGCGATAGCCGACCTCGCGACCCAGGTGATCCTGGTCGCGATCGGCATGTTCCTTGTCTTCAACACCGATGTGCTGATCTCCAACATTCACATCGGTGTGGCACCGACCTGGCCTGACTTCGCGCTCGGCATTGCGGTCGGGATGATCGCCTACACCGGCATCGAGACGATCTCGAACATGTCGGAGGAGGCCAAGGACGCCGCCCGGTCTGTCCCGCAGGGGGTGGCGCTGGTGGTCGCGGCGGTACTCGCCATGTACCTGTTCATACCGATCGTCGCCCTTTCCGCGATGCCGGTCGAGCTGAATCAGGCGGGCGAGTACGTGACCGAGCTCGGTACGACCTTTGCTGACGATCCGATCCTGGGGATAGTCGAGAACCTCGGATTATCGGCCGGACTCACCGACATATTGAGGATCTACGTCGGCGTACTGGCTGCCGTAATCCTGATAATCGCGACCAACGCCGGGCTGATCGGGGTATCCCGGCTTAGCTACTCGATGGGTCAGTACCGGCAACTGCCGGAAGTGATCCGCCAGATTCACCCGACTTACCGCACCCCTTACGTCGCGATCATTTTCTTTGCGATCCTGGCGATCGTCACCCTGCTTCCCGGGCAGGCCTCGTTCCTGGCCACCATGTACTCGTTCGGGGCGATGCTCTCGTTCACGATCGCCCATGCCGCGGTGATCCGACTGAGACAGAAACAGCCCGACATGGAACGTGCCTGGCAACCCCGGGCCAACTTCCGGTTCCGGGGGGTGCTGATCCCCCTGACCGCGGTGCTCGGTGGTTTCGGTACATTCGCGGCCTGGCTGGTGGTCATGGCTCTCAATCCGGAGACCCTTGCCGTGGGAATGATCTGGCTGGCTCTGGGGCTGGTCGGCTATGTGATCTACCGGCGCCATCAGGAACTTCCCCTGACCGGAACCGTGAAGGTGCTGCTGCCGGAGCCTCTCGGGGTCGAGGAGATCGAGTACAAGTCGGTGATCGTCGCCTTCCCGGCCGATCAGCCGTTCTCGGAAGAGGTGATGGCAACTGCGGCCAAGCTGACCTCGGACCGCCGCCGGGGCATCCACATCACAGCGCTTCTCACCGTGCCGACCCACCTGCCCCTCGAGAGCTCGATGGTGGAGCAGGAAAAGGTCGCCCAGAGCAAGATCGAGCGAGCCAAACTGATCGCGGGACTCAGGGTTTCCGGCCGGGTGGAGCGTGTCCGCCCAGGCCAGGAGGGCTATTTCCTCGCCCGCCAGGCCCGGACTTCCAAGGCTGCCGCGATCGTGATCGGATTGGGCTCGCGAGGCGGTGTTCCCCAGTACGGCAAGACTCTTGAAACGGTGCTGAGGGAAAGGCCCTGCCGGGTGATCGTGGTTTCGGAGGGCCCGGGTACCAGCGAGAACCCGGCGGCACCCGAATTGGTGCAGGCATGAGGCAGGGCGGTGTCTACGATCGCTCGGTAAGGGCTTTTTCGGCCATTTACCTGGTGATCGGAGTCGTGATCCTGGTCATGACTCTGGTCCGTGGGGGCGGCCCGCTATCGGTCGGGTTCCTGATCGGGCTCGCATTCATCGGGGTCGGGGCCGGTCGCTATCTGATACAGCGACGCATCACCGGGGAGGAACCCGAATGAGGATGCGGGAGATGAAGATTCCGGAGAAGGCACCGCAGTCGGGCGCTCTCTGGCTGCTGATCATCACCTACGCCTCGGTGGGTTTCTCGATCTATTTCGCTCTCGGCGTGGTCGCGAAGAAGGGGCTCGGACTAACTCCGCTGATTTTCCTCGTCGCTGGGCTGCTCTTCGTGCTGACCATGTTCACCTACTTCGAGGGCAGCGCGATGCTGAAGGAGCGGGGAGGTTCATCTTCCTTTGCCCGCCATGCCTTCAACGAACTGGTCGCCTTCGTCGCCGGCTGGGTCATCCTGCTCGATTATCTGATCGTGATCGCCCTGGCGGTCCTTTCGGTGCCGCATTACCTGAAGCCGCTCACCGGAGATCTCGATGGCACCTACTGGCTGACGGCGATCATCGCCGCGGTGGTGATCTACATCACCGCGCTCAATGTGCTCGATATTCCGGCCCGGCGCAGGCCCCGTTTCCTCTTGCTGCTGGCCGGAATCGATCTGGTGACCCAGCTGCTGGTGGTCGGGGTTGGCGTACTGGTGGTGATGGATCCGGAAAGCCTGACCAGGCATGTGGAGCTGTTCACCAGCCCCGCGGTCTCGGACGCGATCTACGCCACGGTGCTGGCGATGCTCGCCTACGCCGGAATCGAAGCCGTTTCCAACCTGGTTCCCGATCTTGAACTGAACCAGCGTCAGTTCACCAAGGTGGTGACCAGCGCGATCTGGATGGTTCCCCTGCTCTACGCCGCGATGGCAGCGGTCGCTCTGATGGCAGTGCCGGTCTACATCGGGCCCGATGGTCCGGTCACGGATCTCGGCACCACCTACATCGAAGCCCCTGTTCTGGGGGTGGTCGAAGCCTTCGATCCCGAGTGGCTTTCGACCAGCCTCCAGTGGCTGGTCGGGTTGGTTGCCGCCGGAACCCTGATCTGGGCGGCCAACACGGCCATGCTCGGGGTCTCGCGCCACACCTACACGCTTGCCGTCAACCGTCAGATCCCCAGCTGGATCGGGCAACTCGGTCGCCGTTACGAGACTCCCTACAAGGCGATCGTCCTGTGCGCGTTGGTCGTCTTCGGTCTGGCCATGATCGGAGATTTCGAGTTTCTCGCCGGCATCTATGCCTTCGGCGCCACCCTCGCGATAACCATCGCCCACCTTTCTCTGCTGAAGCTCAGGCGGACGATGCCGGACGCCGAACGGCCTTTCCGGGCCCCGCTGAATGTGCCCCTTTTTGGCGCCCTGAGGCCGCTCACGGCGGTCCTGGGGGCCGTGCTGAGCAGCCTTGCGCTGATCTCGGTGCTGCTGCTTCACGATTCGGCCCGCTGGGTCGGCCTGGCCTGGCTGGCGATCGGGCTGACCGGCTATGTGATTTACCGGCGGGGCGTGGAGCAGATCAGCCTGACCCGCCAGGTAACGGTGGACGCCCATGCCCTGACCCGCCCCCGTGTGTCGGTCGACTTTCACAACATCCTCGTCCCCATCTTCGGGTCGAAACTCGACGACGACATTGTCTCCACCGCCGGTCGCATGGCTGCCGAGGGCGACCCTGACGAGAAGGACGCCCACGCGGTGCTGACCGTTCTCTACCTGATCGAGATTCCCCTGACCCGCGCCATCAATGATCCGCTTCCCGAGGAAGATGCCGACCTGGCCCAGCAGGCAACCGCGAGAGCCAGGGACATCGCCGACGAGTACGGCGACGTCGAGGTGAAGGTCGAGATCGAACGGGTGCGGCGTCGCGGAACCGGCATCGTCTACGCGGCCCGGCGGCTTGGAGCAGATGCGATCGTGATGGGGGCCGAGCCTCCCAGTCCGATCAAGGGAGGCGCCCGCCTGGGTGGCATCGGCGACTACCGGCCCGAGGAGATCGGACCGATCACCGCCTACGTTCTGAAGCGAGCACCTTGCCGGGTTCTCCTGACTGCGCCCGGCGACTAGGATGGGCGAATGTTCGTACTAATCGTCGGTTGCGGAAGGGTCGGTTCAAGCGTCGCCCGCTCGATGCTGGCCGATGGTCACACCGTTTCCTGCCTGGACCAGGACCCCGAGTCGCACGCGCGGCTGGAGGTCGGTCTCGACACTTCATGGGAAGACTCGGGCGGCCAGTTCACGGTCGGAACCGCACTGGAGACCCAGGCCCTGGAAGAGGCCGGCGTCGCCAAAGCGGATGCCTTCGTCGCCGCCACCAACGGTGACAACACGAACATCGTGATTTCCCAGATCGCCCAGCGCCGCTACGAGGTAGACACGGTGATCGCCAGGATTCTCGACCCGCTCAGGGCCGAGTGGTACCGGGAACAGGGCCTGCTGACCATCTGCCCGACCCGGGTCGCTATCGAAATGCTTGAAGACAAGTTGCGCCGCGCGGCCGACCCCACTTCACTCGATGCCGGGACCGCCGAGTTCGCAGACTCCCCGCCGGCCGGAGGGAACGAGTAGATGTACGTGATCGTCGCAGGCGCCGGCAAGGTCGGCGTCAACCTGACTCGTGAACTGCTCGGGCAGGGCCACGAAGTAACCCTGATCGAGAACCGCCGTCAGCGTTACCAGGGCATCGAACAGCTGCTCGAGCACAACATCCTTTACGGCGATGCATCCGAACTCTGGGTCCTCGAGCGAGCCGGAATCGAGCGGGCCGAGATGGTGATTGCCGTGACCGGTGATGACGAGGACAACATCCTGATCTGCCAGGTGGCCAAGGAAAAATACGGGATCAGCCGGATCATTGCCCGGGTCAACAACCCGAGCAACCGGAGCCACTTCGACCTGCTTGGCATCAAGCCGGTGGTCTCGGCCACCGAACTGATCCTCCGGCTGCTCGAGCATGAAGTCCCGCACCACAAACTGGTTCACCTGCTCGATCTGGAAGAGGAAGAGATCGAGATCATCGAGATCAGACTCGACGAGAAATCACCCGTGGTGGGACGTACTGTCGGGGATCTCGACACCCCCGACAACACCCTGGTGATCTCGATCATCCGTGACGGCCGGGGCATGGTCCCCAACGCCACCACCGTCTTCCAGGCGGGGGATGACATCCTCGCCGTGCTCGACCCCCAGCGCGAAGAAGAACTGAAGCAGATCTTCACCCCTTCCTGAGCCACTTTGCCGGTGGGTCGGGACCGTTCGGGAAGGAAAAAGCCCGGCGCTCAGGCCGGGCTTGGAGACTGGGGGACAGGGACTCGAACCCCGATTTCACGGACCAGAACCGCACGAATTACCATTATTCTATCCCCCAACGGGTGCCCCAAAGGATAACGACGCGGCCCCTTATTTGCAGTCTGGAACCGGCGTCCAGACTCTCCCGGGGCGACCGTCAGGTCTGTTACCGTCAGTTTCGTGCCCACCACAGGATTCGACCTCAGACGTCTTGCCGTCGTGACCCTGGCCGTCACAGCCCTCGGTATGGGGGTGGCCGCCTGCGGGGGCGGAGATGACACCGAGACCACGGCCCCGGCCACGACCACGACGGAAACGACCGAACCGGTCGCCCTGACGACCGAGGATCTGATCACCCAGGGTGACGCGATCTGCGCCGAGGTCAACGCGGCTCTGGGAGCCATCTCCGCCTCGACTGCCGACGAGACCACCAAGTCTTCGCAAGTCACCGACATCTACGACGGCCTGGCCGAACGGCTCGGAGATCTCGGCACCCCGAGTGACGGCGAGCCGCCGACCGATGTGATCGCGGCAGCCCAGGATCTGGCCGACGGCGCAACCGACTCGACCGAGTTCCAGACCGCGGCCACGGAGTACGGATTCACCGATTGCGCCGAGGCGCCCGGGACTGTCGTCTATCCCGACTCAACCGGCACCGACAGCTCGGTCGACCCCGACACAACCGACACTTACGTGCCGCCGACGACCACCGAACCGGTCCCGGTCGAGCCTCCGGTGACGACCCCGCCGCCCAGCACCGGTGGTGGCGTTGCTCCGACCACCCCCGATACCGGCGGCTCCACCGGCGGAAGCTCCGGCGGTACCTCCTCCGGCGGCATCGGCCCGGGCTAGGCCGCCGGAGGCAACGGTCCCGGCTACGGCCGGGTCAGGTCAGCGGCCATCTCTTCGAAGACCTCGACGTAGCGGTCCACCGCTTCATCGGTGTGGGTGACCGAAAGCGTCCATTCCTCTTCACGACCCGGGGTCATGAAGATCCCCCGGTTCATGTTGAAAAGCCACGCTAGTTCGGAAAGCTCGGCGTCCTGGTTGGCCTTGAATGACTCGTAATCGTTCACGTGCTCGGGTGAGAATGTAACGCAGCCCTTGGAGCCGATTCCGACTGTGTAGCCGGGCAGGTTGTGCTTCGCGACAACCTCGTCGCAGCCAGCCAGGATGCGATCGTTGAGGTGATCGAGCTTCTCGTAGGCTTCGGCGGTCATCACCTGCTCGAGGTTGGCCCGGGCCGCCGCCATGCAGAGCGGGTTTCCGTTGTAGGTGCCTACCTGGTAGACGGAGCCATCCTCGACACAGGCCATCACTTCTTCGCTTCCGCCGATCGCGCCGACCGGGAAGCCTCCGCCGAGTGCCTTGGCCAGGGTGACCATGTCCGGGACGACTCCGAACTTTTCGACCGCCCCGCCAGGGGCAATCGTGATTCCGGTCTTTACTTCGTCAAAGATCAGGACGACGCCATGCCGGGCAGTGATCTCACGCACTTCTTCGAGGTAACCGTCCTCGGGCAGGATCACTCCGAGGTTCATCATCGCCGCCTCCATGATCACGCAGGCGGGGAGGCGTCCCTCTTCCTTCATCTTCAGCATCCGGCGCTCCATCGCACCGGCATCGTTGAAAGGCACCGCGACGACCTGGTCAACGGTGGCCTGGGGGATTCCCGCGCCATAAGGCAGGGAAGCAAGGTTCTCGTGGTCGCCGATCTGGTCGTATTCGACCCCGATCGAGACCATCACCGTGTCATGGTGGCCGTGGTAGGAGCCGAAGATCTTCATTACGTCATCGCGGCCGGTGTGGCCACGGGCAATCCGGATCGCGTCCATGGTCGCTTCAGAACCGGAGTTGGTGTATCGCCACTTCGGGATTCCCCAGCGCGCAGCGAGATCGTCGCCGACCGCGATCGCATCTTCGGTCGGCGCTGCGAAGTGGGTGCCCATCTCGTAGCGGGACTGCACGGCCTCGCCGATCAGCGGGTTCGCATGACCCTGGACCATCGAGCCAAAGCCGTTGTGGAAGTCCCACATCTCATTGCCGTCGACGTCCCAGACCTTCGGGCCGACTCCGGACTCCATGTAGATCGGCCACGGTTCACGCAGCTGGTACGAAGATGCGACACCGCCCGACAGATGCTTCACCGCCCGCTCGAAGGTCTCCTTCGACTTCTGGGTGTTGGCGTTGAGGCGTTCTTCTTCCCGAAGCGTCAACTCCTTGATTCTGGTGCGGTCAAGTCTAGTGGCGGTAGAGCTCATGTGGCTTCTCCTGATCTGGTCTGGTCGGCCGTAGGTTTCCGGTCCTTGAACCGGTCGGTTTCTTAACGGTATCGTTCCGCCTGCAAAGCAGGGAACCAAATCAAACGTTGGGGGGAAGTAATGGATTTTTCGGGCCGCATGCACTTGCGGGGTCGTTCTCTTGTAACGGTCGCCTTGATCGGAGCGATGGTGCTCGGGCTTGCGCTGGTCGGGTCGATGGCAAACGCACCCGAGGCGGGCGC
>JAUPTY010000077.1 GCA_030917845.1 Actinomycetota bacterium
GGCGCGAGTAGGCGATAAAGCCGAATCCGGCCCAGCCATGCGAGTCACCTGCTGCCAGGTCCGGAACTATCTCTTTGACCCGGTCCACACCGATCGCGAAGTTCTGGTTCTGGGTCTGGAGGCTGCCGAGCGTGTTGACTCCGATCAACAAGCCGTCCTCGGAAATGCTCGGACCGCCGGAGTTCCCCGCGTTGATCGCCGCGTCGGTCTGGACCACGTTCGGGTAAACGGCGAAGTCGGGGTCCGCGAACGCGGCTTCATCGGCCACCGTCTGGACCACCGACACCACCCCGTCCGTGACCTGCAGGTCATCCTGGGTGGTTCCGTTGGACGGATAGCCGAGGGTGAGGAGGCGATCTCCCTGCTGAAGCTCCGACTGGGAACCCAGCGGCATGGTCCTGAGACCTTCGGTGTCTTCCATCCTCAGGACAGCGAGGTCGTCGCAGGGCGCGACCCCGACGATCTCGGCATCCCTGAGTTCGTTCTCCCCTTCCACACCGATCGCGAACTCGGTGCTGCCGTCAACCACATGGGCGTTGGTAACAATCAGTCCCTCTTCGGCGTCATAGACCCAGCCCGAACCGTTGCCGTTCCGTTCGCCGTCATTCCCGGAGACGACCAGGACCGTTGACGGCTTCGCTTCGGCAACCACCTCGCTGGTTGACTTCGTCTCATCGGAACCGCCGCGGCCCGCCAGCACGAAGCCGATGCCGACAAGCGTCAGGGCCACCAGGCCGAGGATGACGTAGCGGTTCCGCTTGCTTCCCTTGTCGCTTCCCGTTCCGGCTGTCCCTGTCGCAGCGGCGGATGGAGCCGCCGCGGCCTCTCCCCGCTCAAGTGGCGCGTCGGTGAAGTTGACGGTGTATTCGGTCTTGCCGAACCGAAGCCGATCACCCTGGCTCAGCTTTTTCGGCTCACCGGTGGCAATCCGCTCCTCGTTGAGGAAGGTGCCGTTGTCGGATTCCAGATCGTGGATGAAACAGTCACCGGCAGGGTCACGGGAAACCCGGGCGTGGAAAAGGGAAACTTCGGTGTCGTTCCCGATCCAGAGTTCGCAGCTCGAATCGCGTCCGATCTCGAAAGGGAAAGGGTCGACCAGGGTAAGTCCCCCATCGGCCGCTGATTGAAGAGTCAGTTTCATCTGGATCCGGTCGCTCCGCCCCATTCTTTCATCTGGATCGGGCACAGGGGCAAAATTCCGTGTTGATGGGCGGTACTGGGCTCGAACCAGTGACCCCCTGCGTGTAAAGCAGGTGCTCTTCCAACTGAGCTAACCGCCCCGACGGTTTCAGACTGAAACCGGAAACGGGAATTATGACCGCTTGGCCGGTACCTCGGCAGCCGCCATCTGCTCGGCCGGGCGGGCCAGAGTGCCGTAGCGGTTCCTGACCACGATGATCCAGATCGCGCCGCCGGCGATAATCGCCAGGCTTTCGAGCTGAGCCGCGGTCAGACCGAGGGCGACATCGACGTTCGTTCGCAGGAACTCGACGAGGAATCGCTCGGTTCCAGCGTAGATCAGATAGATCGCGAAGAGAATCCCGAGCCGGAAGCGGTCCCGGAGGTGCCAGAGCATAAAGGCACCGAAGCCCATGACCAGGATCTCGTATATCGGGGTCGGGTGAACGGTCACCCCGGGCGGGGTCGGCACCGTGCCGTCCGGATAGCCCATCGCCCAGAGACCGTCCCAGGGCTTGCCGTAATCACCGTCGCCGGAAAGCTGGCAGCCGATCCGGCCGACCGCATATCCGGCAGCGAGGGCGGGAGCAGCCAGGTCGAGCAGCTGCATTCCGAGGAACTTCCGCCACCAGGCCCAGAGGATCACTCCGAGCGCACCACCAACGGCGCCGCCGTACCAGGTCAGTCCAGAGCCGGAAAAGATGTTGCCGAGCAGGTCGTCCTCGACCTCATCGTAGTTGTCAGCCAGGAAATACACCCGGGCGCCGATCAGGCCGCCGATCAGCGCCGCGAAAACCATCTCGTAGGCCCAGTCCGGCGGTTTGCCGATTTCACCCAGTCGTTTGTGGACGATCCAGCCGGCGACGATGAACGAGGCCGCAAACATCAGACCGAAGGTCTGCAGGGTCAGGGGGCCGATCGAGATCTCCGGAATCACGAGACGGACCCTACCGATGCGGCCATTGCGTCCGTGCCCAACCAGCGGAGACAAAACATGGAGTAGCCCCGGCGGGAGTCGAACCCGCGCTTCCAGGTTGAAAACCTGGCGTGCTAACCGTTACACCACGGGGCCGCGCGGCGGACATTCTCTCAGTTGGGCGCGAACCGCGGCTTGCCGCCCGTTCGGAGCAGCTGATCAGGACCCGAGCAGGTACTCGAGCAGGGCCTTCTGGGCATGCAGGCGGTTCTCGGCCTGATCCCAGACGGCGGAGCGATCTCCGTAAAGAACCTCGGCCGTTATCTCCTCGCCCGGGTGGGCAGGAAGGCAATGCATGACGATCGTTTCGTGCTTCGCATGCGAGAGCAGGTGCCCGTCGATCCTGTAGGAGGCAAGGTCCGCGCGGCGCTGTTCCGCGGTCTCCTCGTCACCCATGCTGACCCAGACATCGCCGTAGACCGCGTCGGCCCCTCGCACCGCTTCGACCGGATCGTCGGTAAGGATCGCCGGAACCTCGGTCTCGAGCTGATAACCATGTGGCGCCGCGACCACGACCTCGACTCCGGTCCGGGCACCAGCCACAGCCAGCGACCGGGCAACGTTGTTTCCGTCACCGACATAAGCGAGTTTCAGCCCGTTCAGGGTGCCGAAACGCTGCTTCAGGGTCAGCAGGTCGGCCAATGCCTGGCAGGGGTGAAACTCCGGGGTCAGGGCGTTGACCACAGGCACGGTCGCGTTCTCGGCCAGAGTGCCCACGTTCTGGTGAGAGCCTGAGCGGATCACGATCGCGGACACGAAGCGGGAGAGCACCCGGGCCGTGTCCTCGACCGATTCCCCGCGGGAAAGCTGCAGTTCATCTCCACGGAGAATGACCGGGTGTCCGCCCAGTTCGGCCACGCCCACCTCGAAAGAGATCCTGGTCCTGGTCGAGGGCTTCTCGAAGATCAGGGCGACCGACTTTCCGGTCAGCGCCGACGAACCCTCATTCGGGCGTCCGGCCTTCAGTTCCTCAGCCCGGTCAATCAGGTTGACGAGGCGGCCGCCGGAGATCTCGTGGCCATCGATGTAGTGCCTGGCAGGTGCTTCGGTCAAGGGCGGAATACTACGCCCGCTTTCCGCCTGAGATAGTGGAGAGTCCAATGTCGAATGCGAATAACCCGAATGCCCCGACCCGCCTGCGCCGTGGCGAGACCTTCGAAGCAGAGATCGAGACCCTCGCCTACGGCGGCCGCGGCATCACCAAGCCGGGCGGTTACGTGGTCTTCGTCAACGGGGGGCTGCCAGGGGACACGGTCCGGGCGGAGATCACCAAGTCGAAGAAGGGCTACGCGGAAGCGATTGCGACGGAGGTCCTCAAGCCCTCTCCGGACCGGCTTGATGACACCGACATCCATCAGGGCGAGGCCTGCCCCGGAGCCTCCTGGCAGGCTCTGAGCTACGAGCGCCAGCTTGCCTACAAGGAAGAGCACGTTGCCGACTCGCTGACCCGGATCGGAAAGCTCGGTGATGTGAGCATCGATCCGATCATCCCCGCCGATGAGCAGTGGCGTTACCGCAACAAGGTCGAGTACTCCTTCGGCGAGCAGGACGGGGAAGTCGTTCTCGGCTTCCATCCCCGGGGCCGATGGGACGAAGTGCTCGACATCGAGGACTGTCACCTTTCCTCCGAGGCGACCAACTGGGCCCGTAACGAAGTGCTCGCCTGGGCCAGGGCAGAAGGCCTGAATGCGTATGACCCCCGCGACCACCGCGGCACCCTGCGCAACCTGGTCATTCGCGAAGGTCGGCGAACCGGGCAGATCCAGACCCGACTGGTGACGTCGAGAGCGAACTTTCCCAGACCTCCGGTTGATCTCCACACCATCATCGACGGGCCCTCCGGCTCCACCTCCGGCCCGACCGGGGTCCTCGGCGAAGAGGTGCTTCGCGAAAGAATCTTCGATCTCGACATCGAGCTTTCCCACGATGCCTTCTTCCAGACCAACACCGAGATGGCCGAGAAGCTCTACGGACTCGCCGCCGAATACGCCGGCCTGACCGGAACCGAGAAACTCTTCGATCTCTTTTGCGGGGTCGGAACGATCGGCCTCAGCATGGCCCGCGACGCCGGCCAGGTCTGGGGTCTCGAGATCGTCCAGGACGCGATCGCGAACGCGAAACGAAACGCCAAGTCGAACAACATCACCAACGCCCGATTCGTTGCCGCCAATGCCCGCACCGGAATGCGGCCGCTAATCGAGGAGGCCGGCCGCCCTGACGTGGTCACGATCGATCCTCCCCGGGCCGGACTCTCGGCCAAGATCGTCCGTCGCCTGATCGAATGCGAAGCCCGCAGGATCGTCTACATCTCCTGCAACCCGACCACTCTCGCCCCCAATGCAGCCCAGCTGGTCGAGGCCGGCTATAGGCTGACCCGTGTGAGACCGGTTGACATGTTTCCCCAGACCCCGCACATCGAGTGCGTCGCCCAGTTCGACCTGATCGGCGAGGTGAAGTACGTCGAGTCACCGACCGATCGCAAGAACCGGGAAAGCGACGAGCGCCGCCAGGCGGCGAAGGAGGCCGGACAGTGAGCCGGCCCGACCAGCAGCGTGCTTTCGGGGTCGCGGCAGGACTGCCGGCAGAAGTCTGCGCTCCCCTCGCAGCAGCCTGTGAGGAGGCCGGTTACGCGTCGATCTGGGCCAACGATCACCCCGGGGCAAAGGGTCTCGAAACCCTGGCCGAGTTCGCGAAGGGCGCCGAGGGAATCGAACTCGGTGTCGCCGTTATTGCCCTCGACCGCCAGGGCCCGGAAGAGATCGCTGCCGACATTGAACGCCTCGGCCTCGACCCCTCGCGCCTGTGGGTCGGTGTCGGCGCCGGCTTCAGCAAGAAGCCGCTCACTTTCATGACGGAGAGGATCGAAGAACTACGCGCGGCACTTCCGGGGGTCAGGCTGGTCATGGCCGCTATGGGTCCGAAGATGTGCGCCCTGGCCGGTTCCTCATATGACGGAGCCTTTTTCAACTGGATGACTCCGGACTTTGCCGCCGGCGCCAGGACCAAGGTCGAGGCCGGTGCGGCCGATGCCGGCCATGACTCTCCCCCGGTCTTCGGCTACGTCCGCACCGCGGTCGGCCCGGATGCAGCCGACCGGCTGGCCAAGGAAGAGAGTTTCTACCGCGACCTCCACGCCGGCTACCGGAACCATTTCGACCGGCTCGGTGAGCCGGAAGGCACAGTCGGAGTTGCTGCTTCCGGTGCCCCGGACGCGCAGCAGAAGCTCGCCGCGTACGACGCACTTGACGTGATCGTGGTCCGCGGACTCGCTTCCGCCCGGGTCGAGCCGATGGTCGAGCTCGCCCGCGCCGCCGCTCCTGCCTGAGAAAGTCCCGCAAAACCCCATAAACAAGGGTTTTCCGCCGGTCGCTCTGGTTGGATTCCGATCCAGTGTCGCAGGCGCCTGAAAAACCGGGGGATGAAGCAACCGAGTCCGAGATGGCTCCGTATCCAGGTCGTCCGACCACCCCTGCCGCCACGATCGGCTGGACCATATTCGCGAGCCGATGGCTCCAGGCACCGCTCTATATCGGGCTGATCGTCGCCCAGCTCATTTACGTAATCAAGTTCTGGAACAAGCTGGTTGATACCGCGATCGACTTCCCCAGCCTGGGTGAGAACGAGATCATGCTGGCGGTTCTGGGACTGGTTGACGTGGTGATGATCGCCAACCTGCTGATCATGGTGATCATCGGTGGTTACGAGACCTTCGTCTCGCGGATCAAGGTCAGTGATCATCCCGATCAGCCGGAGTGGCTTTCGCATGTCAACGCCAATGTCCTCAAGGTAAAGCTGGCCATGGCGATCGTCGGCATCTCCTCGATTCACCTGCTCAAGACCTTCATCGAGTACGGGTACCAGGGTCCGAACACCCCGCCGGAAGAGCTACTCACCTCGACCGAGGTGATGTGGCAGACCTTCATCCACATCACATTCGTTCTGTCGGCTATCGGCCTCGCCTTCATCGACAAGTACCTCTCGCCTGCGCCGGGCCGGCACGATCCCGGCCCCTGACCGGATTCCGCCGTTTCACCGGTCTGCCCCGGGTAGAGTCGGAGCATGTCTGACCAAGAGAAGATTTCCCGTTACGCCAAGGCGACCGCCAAGTCCGGCAAGGGAGGTGAACTCGCTGACATTCTGCTCGAAGCCGCCGAAGCAAACCGCGCTTTCGAGGGCTGCCTCCAGTACGAGGTCCATCAGTCCGTCTTCGACTCGGACACGATCTGGGTCACTGAAGCCTGGGTTGACCAGTCATCGATCAAGGCTTCCCTCGAAGATGAATCAAACAAGGACCTGACCGCCAGGGCCCGGCCGCTGATCGAAGACATGGAAGTGATCGAACTGGTCCCACTGGGAGGGATCGAAGCCCGGCTAGACGATCCCCGGCCAGCCACTCCCGAACCCGGATATACACACACGTCGATCGCCCAGATCGAAGACAAAGCCCCGGGCTTCGGGATGGAATCAATCACCGAGGCTCGATTCGCCGAAGAGGACATCGGAATTCGCCAGACCGGATTCGCCTACTTCCGGATCAAGCCAAACCAGCGCCAGCCCTTCGGCCACACCCACGAGACCGCCGAAGAGATCTACTTCATCGTCGAAGGCTCGGGTCGGGTCAAACTGGACGACGAGATCGTGGAAGTGACCAAAGGTGACTTCCTCCGGATCGGCCCCGAGGTGACCCGTCAGGTCGAGGCCGGCCCGGACGGAATGGAGCTACTCGCCTTTGGCCAGAAGCACAAAGGCGACGGAGAACTAAAGCCCGGCTGGTGGAGCGACTGAACACCCCGGCCGGCCTTCCTGGACTCAGTCGAACCCGCCGCCGTCGCCTGCCCCGGGGAAGCCGGTAGTGAACTCCGCCAGCGCCTGAAGGATCAACACGATCAGGACCCCGATCGCTGCCAAGACCGCGAAGGCGGCAAGCCCGCCAAGAATTGTCGCGAGCTTGGCTTCGAGCAGCCGTCTATCGGTTGCTCCCCGCCTCACATCCATCCATGGGGAGCCCAGGGAAACCGCGGTTAGGCCGAAGAAAATGCCAATGGACGGCAACACCAGCCAGGCTCCCGAATCGCCCAGAAAACTGGACTCAAGAAAATACGAAAGGGCGGCCACCACGACGAAGCAAGTGGCGAGCACGCCAAACACGAGGGCCGCGAGGGCTTCCCAATTTCCATGTCCCTCAGCCGAGCCGATCGCCCGATGTTCCATGGTCGACATCCACGAATTCTAGACTCAGATCGGGGAAAGGGAACCTGATTCGCAGAAACCACTACTGGCGGTGGATTCTGCCGCAAATCGAAGCAGGAAAGAAACGAGGCCGAAGAGAAGTTGCAGATACCTCGGTGGGTGGTGGCTTCTGCAATTTGCTAGGAGTGATGGCAGCTTTCGCCGCCATCAGGCCGGTTTGATTTGGGATTGCTAGTACGGCGGAAGGTCGTCGTGCCAGCGGCCGAGGTTGCGGAAGGCTCGCCAGAAGCGGCGCTTGGCGGATTCCTCGTCGAGGGCTCCGTCGATGTCCGGGACGAACAGGGCGTCGCAGGCGGGGGTGAAAGCCTGGATTTCTCCCTCACGGGGTTCGAGCGGGCGAGCCAGCGGCAAGGCAAGGTTGTTGATCGTCTCGAGGGCGGGCTCACCCATCACCACGACGATGCGGGGCTGGACGATGTTGAACTCGTC
>JAUPTY010000078.1 GCA_030917845.1 Actinomycetota bacterium
GGGCATGGTCTCTGGTCGGGACCACAATGGCACCCGGATTCGACTGGGACCGCTTCGAGCTCGGCAAACGCGAGCGTCTGCTCAAGTACTGGCCCGAGCAGCGCGAAGTGATCGAGCGCCATTCCCCGGCTTGAGCAGGGCGTCGTCCACCTTCCCGAATAGCCTTCGGAGAGTGGATGGGGGCAGGCGATGTTGAGGCTAAGGGTTGACGCCGGGTTGGAGCAGAGGGATCAGCTGATCGACCGGCTGAAGGATCTCGACGGCGTCAGGCGGGTGACGGCGGAGCCCGATGCCTGTAACGGGCACTTCGTTATCTCTGCCGATGTCGAACCTCCTGCGGCCGATGACACCCTTGAGGCCCTTCATGAGTGCAACCTCCATCACGAGAACTATGTGTTGGTCAGGGAAGACATCCTCACTCACGGCCTCAGGCCCGGAGGGCTTTCCGCAAGCGGCGGCTACTCCTGGGTGGAGATCCTGGGTGAGGCCAGAGCCAACTCCAGGCCGGTCGCCCGGTACTTCCTGCTCATGGCGGTGGCCGGCTGGGTTGCGGGACTGGGTGTCATCGAGTCGAGCACCATCCTGATCGTTGGCGCGATGGCTATCAGCCCTGACCTGATGCCGCTTTGTGCGACTTGCGTCGGCCTCGTCGGGCGGCGGATCAGATTGGCCCTGAGTTCTTTCGCGACCCTGATCCTCGGGATGGGGATGGTGATGCTCGTGGCCTGCCTGGTGACGTTTGGTCTTCAGCTGATCGGCATCATCGGGAACGACTTTGATGTCAGGGAAGTCGAGCTTGAAGGGCTCGCGGACGCCGACTACTCAACCGGCATGATTGCCCTCGGCGCCGGGGTCGCGGCAATCCTCTCCTTCGAGACGCGAGGTGCCACGGCTGTGGGGGTGGCGATATCGGTTACCACTGTGCCTGCCTCGGCTTTCTTCGGCGTGGCAATGGCACTAGGCGAGACCTATGAAGCCCGCGGGGCCATTCTGGTTCTTGCCCTCAACCTGGTACTGCTGGTTCTCGGGGGGACTGTCACGCTGTATCTGCAGCGGATCTTTACCCCGAAGCACCGCCGCTAGACCTCAGCCAACCTGGCTGAGATCAATCTCGAAGTCTCGGACCGCGCTCGGAATGACCTCAGCCAACCTGGCTGAGATCAATCTCGAAGTCTCGGACCGCGCTCGGAATGACCTCAGCCAACCTGGCTGAGATCAATCTCGCGCTTCAGGATCTTTCCGGTCGGGCCCTTGGGCAGCGCGTCGACGATCAGGATGTGGCGCGGGTACTTGTAGGCCGCGACACCTTCCTTGGCGTGTGCCGTGATCTCTTCCACGGTCGCCGATTCACCTTCCTTGAAGGAGATGATCGCGACGATCTCCTCACCCAGGTCATCGTGGGGGATGCCCATGACCGCGGCCTCGGCGATCGCGGGATGCTCGTAGAGAACCTCCTCGACCTCGCGCGGGTAGACGTTGTATCCGCCGCGCAGGATCATTTCCTTCTTGCGGTCGACGATCGAGTAGTAGCCGTCCGAGTCGACGGTAGCCATGTCACCGGAGGAGAACCAGCCTTCGGCGTCGATCGCCTTCTCGGTGGCTTCCGGCATTTCCCAGTAGCCCTTCATCACGTTCGGACCCTTGATCTGGAGCTCGCCGATGTCGCCGATCCCGAGGACCTTGCCTTCCTCGTCGACGATGCGCATCTCGACATCCTTGATCGGCGTACCGATCGTGCCGGGCTTGCGCTCCATGTCAACCCGGCCGAAGGAAGCGACCGGAGAGGTTTCGGAAAGACCGTAGCCCTCGAGGATCGGGGTGTTGAACTCGCCTTCGAAGGCGCGAATTATCTCGACCGGGAGGGCGGCACCGCCGGACACGCAGAGACGCAGCGAGCTGATGTCGAACTCGCTGCGGTTCGGTACCTGGAGCATCGCGGCATACATGGTCGGGACCCCCATGAAGATCGTGACCTTGTCCCGCTCGATGATCTCCAGTGCCTTGACCGGATCGAAACGGGGCAGCAGGGTGATTTCGGCACCGACCGAAACCGCGCCGTTCATGGCCACGGTCTGGCCGAAAACGTGGAAGAGGGGGAGACCGCCAAAGAAGACGTCTTCCTCGGTGGGCGCGAAGAGATCCTCGATTGACTCGATGTTCGACCGGATGTTGCCGTGGGTCAGCTCGGCTCCCTTGGGCTGACCGGTAGTACCGGAGGTGTAAAGGATGACTGCGGTTTCATCCGACTCGACCTCGGCCACGCCTTCGTACGGGTCAATCCCGGCGATCAGTTCGCCGACGTTGGTCGGGTTGATCGAAATGACCTCGACCCCGAACTCTTCAGCGGCCTCGACGGCGGCCGGGGCGAAATCCTCCCAGGCGACGACCACCCTGGCCCCGGAGTTGCCGAGGTAGTGCTTGATCTCACGGGCAGTGAGCAGCACGTTCATCGGGACTACCCTTGCGCCCATTCGCAGAATGCCGAAGTAGACCATCGGGAAGTGGGGAACGTTCGGGAGCATAATGCCAACCCGGTCACCCCGGCTGATGCCCTTCGATTCGAGCAGCCCGGCGACCAGTTTGCTGGTCTGTTCAAGCGCCGCGTAGGGGATGGCGACATCATCGAGCCGGATCGAAATCCGCTCAGGAAAATTCTCTTCGGACTCGGTCAGCAGTGTGGCCAGATTCGGATTCAACTCTTTACCTCTCCAGGTAGATCAACAGCAGGGCAAAGGTCGCAATTTCCGACCCGCCCCAGATGCTGGCATGCTACCCGCCATGAGCTTTTCGGAGAAGGTCGTATTGATCACTGGTGGCGCCAACGGACTCGGCCGCGCAACTGCGGCGAGACTGGCGGCGGCGGGGGCAAAGGTCGTCCTGGCTGACATCGAGGAGGGTCCCGGCCAGGAAGCAGCCGAGGAGATCGGCGGCAGCTTCATCCGCTGCGATGTCAGAGAGCCTGAGCAGAACGAACAGGCGGTCGCTTTCGCGGTCGAGACTCACGGCGGTCTCGACATGGCTTTCCTCAACGCCGGAGTCTCGACCGGTTGTGGTCTCGATGAGAACTTCGACCTCGAGCTTTACCGCCGGGCGATGGCGATCAACATCGACGGCGTCGTCTTCGGGCTGAACGCCGCGATCCCCGCGCTGCGGTGCCGGGGCGGCGGATCGATTGTTGCCACTGCCTCACTGGCCGGGCTGACTGCGGTTCCATTCGATCCGATCTACGCGGCGAACAAGCATGCGGTGGTCGGGCTGGTCCGCTCCGTCGGGCCGGCTTATGCCCTTGAGAGCATCAAGGTCAACGGGATCTGCCCGGGTTTTGCCGACACCAGGATCATTGACGGGTTCAAGGAGAACCTCGAGTCCGGCGGAGTGCCGATCATCCCGGTCGAGCATGTCGTCGACGGCATCGAAGCACTCTTCCTTTCCGACGACAGCGGCGTCTGCCACTTCGTCCAGGCCGGCATGGACCCCCAGGAGTTCCGCTTCCGCAACATCCCCGGTCCGAAGGCTGTCGAAGTCTGAGTTTCGAAGGCACTTACCTAGAAGGTTTGGCCACATAGCGCTCCAAACTTCATACTCGTAGGCGCAACTTGGGCTTCCCGGTACGGTTGAAGCTTTCAACCGCTACTGATGGGAGACAGTGATGCGCCAGTCATTGAAGGCTTCAGGAATCATCGCGGGTGTCGTGCTCGCCGGACTATTGCTGGCGGCAACCGCCAGTGCGACCTTTCGCGGTACCAACGGGGAGATCAGCTTCGTTGCCGGCTCTCCTTTCCTTGACCAGGCTCAACTGGTCTCTTCCGCGCCCAACGGAAATCGCTTCCGTCAGGTACTACCCGCCCGGTACAAGGTGCGCGATGTCGCCGTTTCGCCCGATGGTCGGAGAATCGCCTTCAGCGCGACGACCGGTGTTGAATCGCCGGAGATCTTCGTCGCCAGCCGTGATGGCCGGGGCATCAGGAAGTTGACCAACCGGGGCGGGGCCGACCAGTACTACCGTCAGCCCGCCTGGTCGGCCGACGGCCGCAGGATCGCCTACGCGGTGTTCGGTCTCGGGTCCAACCGGGGGATTGCCATAAGGGTGATGCGCGCCGACGGGACGGGCAAGCGCAACCTTTTCCAGAACCCCGCGCTCGACTTCTTTGTCGAGGACCCGGTCTTTTCGCCCAACGGACGCCGACTCGCCTACACCCGGTTCGTCCGGCAGAACCCGATCGTGTCGGAGATCTACTCGGTCAACGCGGTCAACGGCTCCGGTGAACGGCGCCTGACTGACGGGCTCGGTTCGCTCAACTCATACGGGGAGCCTGACTACCGGCCGAACGGCCGGGTCATCCTGGTCCGAACGGCTCCTCCGTTCCTGGCTGGCAGAACGAGAATCGCCCGGGTCAACGCCACGGCCGGCAACAGTCCAGCGACCACACTGATCGAATCTCCGCTCGGCTGGGCCTACGGGTCTCCGCAGTATTCGCCAGACGGAGCGCGGATGATCTTCGCTGGCGAGGATCTGCTCGCTGACCCGGCCGCCGACCGGCATCACCTGTTCACGGCAGCAGCAAATGGCACCGGCATCAGGAAGCTGTCGCTGCTGTTCGAAGCGGTGGTGCCGACCTGGGGAGCCCGGCCCCGACGCTGAGCTCAGCGTCGGGGGATCTTCTTGCCGGGGTTCAGCAGCAGTTTCGGGTCGAAGACCCTCTTGATTTCGGCCTGAAGGCGGACCGCAACCGGACCGAGGGCCTCCTCGACGTGAGCCGTCTTCAGGGAGCCGATGCCGTGCTCGCCACTTATTGAGCCGCCGAGCCTGATCGCCATCTCGAATATCTCTGCGGCAGCTTCGTTGCCACGTGACATCTGCTCTTCATCCGAGAGATCGACCAGAAAGCTCGAATGCAGGTTGCCGTCCCCGGCGTGACCCCAGGAGCAGCCCGGCAAGCCGTGCCTCTCGCCGATCGCGACCGTTTCCTCGATCGCTTCGGCGAGGGACTCGAGCGGTACCACTACATCCTCGGAGATCTTCCCTCCGCGCTGGGCGGTAACGGCGATTGAGACTCCGTCCCGCCAGGCCCAGAAGTCACGGATCGCCACGTGATCGGTGATCCGGACCGGGGCGGTCAGGGCCCCCTCTGTCATTGCCTCTTCCAGCTCGGCGGCTACCCGGTCAACTTCCGTGGCAGTGCCGTCTGTCTCGGCGATCACCGCGAACCCCGCCGCATTCGGGGCGGTCGCGGGGAAGGAGCCAATGCTTGATTCGAGCGTGCCACGGTCAAGGAACTCGAGGGCGGCCGGTTCGATACCCGAACCCATGATCAGGCCAATCGCGTCGCAACCGGAATTGGAATCGGGGTAGAAGCCGACCACGACGCCACGCTCTGCCGGAGCCGGAACCAGCCGGAGCCAGGCCGAAGTGACGATCCCGAGAGTTCCCTCCGATCCGATCATCAGGTCGGTCAGGTCGAGCCCGGCCACGTTCTTTCTGAGCGGACCCCCGGAAACGAGGATCTCGCCGGGAGGGACAACGGCTTCGATCCCGGTCACCCAGCTGCCGGTCACTCCGTAGCGGAAGGCATGAGGACCGCCGGCGTTGGTGGCGATGTTTCCCCCGATGGTGGATTGCTCACTGGCACCGGGGTCGGGCGGGAACAGCAATCCGTTTTCCAGAGCGAGCCGGTGGATGGTCGCCGTCCGGACCCCCGCCTCAACCTCCATTCGCCAGAGTTCCGGGTCGATCGACCGGACCCGGTCAAGTCGTTCCAGCGAAAGAACGACGCCTCCGTCGGGGACTGCTCCCCCGGCCAGCCCGGTTCCGCCACCGCGGACGGTGACCGGCACGCCCTTTTCGTAGCACCAGGCGAGGGTCAGCGAAACCTCCCCGGCGTCGGCGGGAAGGACCAGGGCTTCGGCGTGTCCGATGATGCCGCGGTTGCCGGTTCCGTCCTGCAGGGCGTCTCTCAATTCGGGACCTATCGTGCATATCTGGTCCGGAGAAAGAAGGCGGGCGAGCTCGCCGGCGAGCTTGCCGTTTACGGGACCTTGCGTTGTGATTCCCCTCTCCAATGCGATTCCGGGCCTGTCTGGCAGCTATTCGCCTTGCGGTTCCAGCAGTAGCAGGTAATATGTTACCTGCTGTATCCCGAGCAGATCAACCTTTGAGGAGAGGTGCACCAAGTGGGACTCACCGGTGGAGAATTCGTCGCCGAGTATCTGATCGCGGAGGGAGTGCCTTATGTCTTCGGCATCCCCGGCCACGGTGACATGGCGGCCTTTGATGCTTTCAAGGACCGCTCCGACCGGATTGAGGTGATCGGTCCCCGCCACGAGCAGGCCGCGGCCCACATGGCCGATGCCTACTACCGGGCATGCGGCCGGCCCCTCGCGACGATGACCTCGATCGGGCCCGGATCGATGAACGTGGCGACCGGTCTCGGAACCGCCTTCGTCGACTCGATCCCTCTGATCTCCTTCACCGGCGGCCCCCAGACCTACATGCTCGGTCGCGGAGTCCTCCAGGAACTCGAGCGCCAGCAGGACAATGTCTTCCCCCAGATCATCCAGCCGATGGTCAAGCGGAACTGGGACGTCCAGCACGTCGACCTGCTCGCCGACGTTCTCCCCCGCGCCTTCAACACCATGCTCTCCGGGCGGCCCGGACCGGTCCACATCGAGCTGCCGATGGACGTCCAGGCCGAAGTCACCGAGCTGCCCCTGCCGGACCCCGGCGCCCGCCGGGCAACCTCCGGCGCGGTTCGGCCTGACCCGGACGCGATCGACAAGGCGGCGGCAAAGCTGCTCGCCGCGAAGCGGCCGGTCCTGCTGGCCGGCGGTGGCTGCCTCGAAGCCGAGGCGGCGGCCGAGGTAAAGAAGGTCGCCGAGTATCTCGACGCCGCGGTGGTCGTGACCATGATGGGCAAGGGGGCCTTCCCCGAGGACCATCCCCTCGATGCCGAACACACCGGCTCGAACGGAACCCTGGTCGGCAACCACATGACCAAGAACGCCGACGTGATCCTCGCGGTCGGCACCCGCTTCGCCGAACAGACGTCTTCCTCGTACATGGACGGCATGTCCTTCTCGGTCCCGCCGACCGAGATCATTCATCTCGACATCGACCCGACCGAGATCGGCAAGAACTACCCGACCGCGGTCGGCGCGGTCTGTGACGCGAAGGCCGGGCTCAACGATCTATACGACGCGCTGGTCGACCACAACGGCCCTGAAGGCCCCAGCCGACCGGAATACCGGGCCGAGATCGCCGAGCTCCGCGCGAAGTGGCAGGAGATGCTGACCGGCCGCTGGACCGGCAAGCTCTCCCTCAGCCAGGTCCTTCACAAGTCCCGCGAAGTTCTCCCTCGGGAAGCGATCGCGATCGCCTCCGCCGGTCACCCCCAGATCCAGGCCTTCCAGGAATTCCTCAGCTATGAACCAAGGACCTGGCTCAGCCCGGGCGGGTACTCGACCATGGGCTACACGATGCCCGCGGCGATCGGGGCCAAACTCGCACGACCCGACGTACCGGTTGTGGGATTCGCCGGTGACGGTGACCTCCAGCAGACCATCCAGGAACTGGCAGTGGCTGCCGAGACCGGGGCCGCGGTGATCATCGCCTGCCTCAACAACACCGGCTGGATCTCGATCCGTGATTTCCAGCGCGGCATGTTCGGCGAAGACCGGGGCTTCTCGACCGAGTTCCGTTCCCGCAAGGGGGATCAGCTCATGCCGGTCGATTTCTGCGCGATCGCGAAGGCCTATAACTGCGGCGCGGAGAAGGTGACCGAAACCGGGGACATCGGCCCCGCCTTCGAACGGGCGATGGCCTCGGA